>JARBUQ010000393.1 GCA_029239545.1 Paenibacillus sp. | reverse complement strand
GGGATTAACTTCGACGACATGCATACAACCGAATCAGAGCTGCCCTTCCCTGTACAACGCTGGGGCGGCAATAACACGACCAGATATAACTGGGAGCTGGATGCAGCCAACCGCGCTTCGGATTGGTACTTCATGAACTTCCCTTATGAGGAAGATCCGGCAGGTTCGATGTCCGATCGCTTCATCGATAATACACTTAGCAAGCAAGGGAAAGTATTGCTTACGATTCCGACTATTGGTTGGACACCCAAATCACGCGAAGTAACTTATGGGTTCGCACAAAGCAAATACGGCCAACAGCAAAGTCGTCCGAATGACTATCTGGATGCAGGCAATGGCGTACTACTCGACGGAAGTCTCGTTACGAACAATGATCCACGAGACACTTCCAAGCCGATTGGACCTGACTTCGTCACACGCTGGATCGATCATATTGCAACACGCACAGGTAATCTCGTCCATGACTATGCACTCGATAATGAGCCGGAGATCTGGCATGTTACCCATCGGGATGTTCATCCGCAAGCACCGACTTACGATGAAATATGGGGATTCACTGAGCTTTATGGAGCAGCCATCAAAGCCAAGGATAATCAGGCTCGAATCTTCGGACCGACCTCATGGGGCTGGTGCGCATACTTTTACTCCTCCGCCGATAATTGTGCGGACGGTCCGGATCGCGCCGCTCATGGCGGTACGCCATTCCTGGAATGGTACTTGCAGAAGATCAAAGCCTATCAGCAACAAACAGGGGTAAGATTGGTAGATTATTTGGATATTCATTATTACTCGCAAGAGAATGCAGTCCCAACTGGCGATGAAGGGCCGAATACGATCAAACGTCGTTTCCAGGCACTGAAAGCTCTGTATGATCCCAATTTCATCGATGAATCCTGGATTCAAGAGCCGATCCGTCTCATTCCGCGTATGAAGGAAATGATTAATTCGATTATGCCGGGTATGAAGCTGGCTATAACCGAATACAATTTCGGCAATGGAAATGGAATCAGCGTGGGCTTGGCGCAAGCCGAAGCGCTGGCTATCTTCGGGAGAGAGGGCGTTGATCTGGCTACACGATTCGGATCTTTGCCTGCTGGAACCGCGCTTGAGGATGCCTTCAAGCTGTACCTGAACTATGATGGCAAAGGCAGCCAAATTAAAGGCGACAGCGTTCAAACGACCAGCACGATTGCAGATGCGGTTGGAGCTTACACAATCGTAGGCGAAGACGGCAAGACGTATGTCCTGTTATTCAATAAAGACAATGCAGCACGCTCGGTGGACGTGACAGGTGACTTCAAGGCAACGAATCAAGCTGAAGTGTACCGTTTCGATAACAATAATCGCTTGAGTCTGACAGAGCAATTGACTTCAACAGCTGAAGGTTTCTCCGTGAAGCTGAAAGGCCGATCTGCTGCACTGATTGTACTTCCCTAAATAATCGAAAAAAGCTGTCCAATATCCTTGGGCAGCTTTTTCATATTCAAGCATTAATAGGGCACAGCAAGCAAAAGTAGTGTAGGGGCTGATGACGCTAAGCTGTATGCTCGGTCTTATGATCCCGGCTAGCCTCGATCCGAATGCGGCGAGCTTCCCGCTCTTCCGGCAGCATCATTGGACAGGTATAACATTTCTCACCGTTCTCGCGACGATCATACATACAGCAGGAGGAGCGCATCATAAGCTTTTTGCCGGCCTCGGAAGGGCTGTCGATGTAACGCGGCTTGTGCTCGAACGGATTCTTCCTTCTCTCAAAGGTATCAGCAGGAACGAGGCGGGCGAGTGTCTGGTAATCCTGGCGGAACCGCTCCAACACATCGGTGCGTTTCTCAATGCCCTCTACGTATTCCAGAGCGAATGCCATTCTTGCGCCATACTGGGCCCAGATCAAATCGGGCTTAACGCCTGCACTTACAGCAGCGCTCTGGATAACCGGGCGGATCTGGCTCGCGTAGAAGCTGCTCAGTTCTGCGACAAGCCATGCTTCCCGGTCTTCAGCGTCGGGTGGAGCATCCTTCCACTTCAATTCGCGGATCTTGAAGCAGCCGTGGATGTGGTCGTCATGCATATCGATCTGAAAATCGAGATTGTCCAGACTCAGATCCAGGAAACGATTGTTAGCTGCAAGAATAAGCTGCACGCTGGCGCACACTCCGAAGAAGGCCATTCCTACGAAGGAGGCTGCCAGCTCCGTACCGGTAGCCTTGAGCAGGGTGGAGCTTTGCTGGATGATGGCGTCCATTTGCTCTTTTTGAAGCAGATCAGTTGCTGGTACAGTCGTGACAGCATCTGCTTCTCCCGTTAGGGAGATGTGGAAAAAGTGATTCAGCATTGATAAATCCATGGTCGGTTCCATTGATTTCCCCCAAGTTATGATTGATACGAAATAGTTATTATAATAATGATAATCATTATCGCGAATTTAAGTCAAGAACTATTAATGGATGAGGTCGCTAAGGCGGAACAAAACGAATGATGGGTAACATTGCATTTTACTTGAAGCTACATTACAATTAGTGGATGCAATTTCCTAAGAAAGGAATGGGGATATGAGGACTGTTAAGCGGAAATTCAATCGGCACGATAATCTTCATATTTTCCTTCTTATGGGACACTAGAGCGTTATTTGGCTTTAGTGTTTTTTTATGCAGTTATTTGGACAATCGGGGGCGGATAAGAGATGGGTAACAGGTATAAAAGAGTGCTGATTAAGCTTAGCGGTGGGGCTGTAGCGGGAAAAAGCGAGTTTGGCTTCGAACCGGAGCGGTTGGATCACATTGCAAATGAAGTCATGTCGGTTGTCCAATTAGGTGTGGAGGTATCCATTGTAATTGGTGGAGGTAATATTTTTCGTGGAAATATGGCCGAGGGTTGGGGAATTGAACGCGCAGAGGCCGATAATATAGGGACGCTAGCTACGGTTGTTAACAGCTTGATGCTCAGAGGTGTCCTCAAGGCTAAGACTTCGAAGGAAGTCCGGGTTATGACTGCTCTTCCCATCACCTCTGTAGCCGAGCCGTATATTCGATTGCGTGCTGTGCATCATTTGGAGAAAGGGTATATCGTGATTTTTGCAGGTGGGAACGGTCAGCCCTATGTGACCACGGATTATCCATCCGTACAGCGGGCCATTGAGGTCAACTGTGAGGCACTTCTCGTAGCGAAGCAGGGAGTGGACGGTGTGCTGAGCGCAGATCCCCGAACGAATAAGGATGCCCGCAAATATAGCTCGCTCCACTACAACGACGTGCTGCAGAACGATCTGAAGGTGATGGACCAGTCGGCTTTTATTCTTGCGCGGGATTACAATATGCCGATACATGTGTTTAACTTCGACCGTCCAGGGTCCATGCGGGAGATATGTCAAGGAAGCAATAACGGGACGTTAATTAGCCGGGATTCGGTTTTGGCGTTTGATGAATAGGGCTTAATCAAAGATCATACGAAGTACACCCGAGAGGGTGTATTTTCGTATGTAGGGGCACATATAGTCCTTATTTCACATCGGATCCACTTGCGAAATGTGGGTGTAAGTATAACAAGACCAGATGTTATAATACAATTAAATAGCTTAAAATCTCGAGAGTTCTGTCTATTTATAGGAATCGAATGGAGTGAGGAGTATCAAGTGGCAGATTCGTTGGAGCGATTCGTACAGCAAGCGATAATCACGAATAATTGGAGCAAGGCCATCACCAGAATGGAGAATGCCCTGTTGCAGCATGCACGGATCGAGCCTGGGTTGCTTGAATCCATTCCAATCGAGCAGATTAAGACCTCACCACTCCTCCAAAAAGCTCAATGCGAGGAATTGATGCATCGTGGGGAGCTTCAAGCTGCAAGGGAAGGGCTTTCAAAGGCGATTAAGCAAATTGCCGAGCTGACGCTGAGAAAGCCGCTTCTCTCTGCGCTATCCTTGCTGGCAGTTATCAATATACGAATGGGCCTGATCCAAGAAGCTGCGCCTATAGTACGCTTTCTGCGCGATGAGTGGGACATATGTGACGAGGAGATCGGGGGGGAAGTCGCCTATGCGCTTGCCCGCGGTATGTTCTTGCTAGGGGACGATGCCGGTGACTCGGATGAGTTTTATCGCTATGCAATCTATGCCTTCGATCGGGATGGGGAAGCAGTGCGAGGAAGCCTGACACTGTTCGAGCTAGCTATGAAGGGACATATGGTGATGTCGCCGATGGACTGGGAGGAGCGGATGGCGGAATTCGCCCAACGCGTAAGACGGCGACAGGCCGGCGAAGCATTATTAGGTTATCTGCAAGCTTCGAGGCTGCTTGCTGATGGCAAGCCAGAGCAGGCCGAACAAGCGCTGCTTATTACGGGCAGCGTGGAAATGCCTCAACAGCTGCCCTATCTTTTTCAGGCGATGATCTCTCTGCTTCAATTGAAAATTGCCATTCGTTTGAGGAATAGTGAGCATACTGAGCGGACTTTGGCTTATTTAAAAAGCCTTCATCTGGAGTCAACCGTCGATCTGGAATGGCAATTTGAATGGGCGAGCGCACAGTTCGAGTTGGCCGTCTCTCATTCCGAGCAGGTGTCAGCACGGATGTTTGTCACGCAAGCTCGGGCTATCTTTATGCAGGGGCTACCACCTCGATTCGGGGTATGGCTGGATCGGATGAACAGTACCCTTGAAGGGGAGCAAAACACAGACGTCCCTGCTCCCATTTGGGACGCGGATGTCGGAAGCCTATGGCGGTGCGACCTTTTTGGAGGGTTCAAGTTTACCCGCCGCGATGGCCGAACCGTTCAATCGATTCGTTGGAAACGCAAGAAAACAAAAGAGCTCGCTCTTTTCTTGCTATTGCAGCAAGGATTCTCCGCTACGAGAGAGCATATTGCTGAAGCATTATATCCGAATCACGAGCCGGATAAGATGTCCAATCAGCTATATGTCGCTGCCCATCAGCTTAAGACTGTAATGCGGGATTATTTCGGGGTAGATGGTGGCATAGTGATCAAAGATGGAATTGTCTATCTGAAGGATCGGCTTATCGGTGAAGT
>JARBUQ010000392.1 GCA_029239545.1 Paenibacillus sp. | reverse complement strand
GTGCGTCCAACATGATGTTTGTACCGTGTTCCCGTACTTCCGGCGTATCGTGTCCGTCAAAGAACACACCTTGCTCCGTGAAAATCAGCTTCGTACCGCTTTCCGCCTTGATTAGCTCGACCGTTGTGATCGAGACGGAGATGCGTATGCCGTCCGAATCCAGGGTGTACGTATAGACAATGCGATGCTCTGGAACAAGCTCTTGGTAGTTGGCGTCGAAGGTAAAGATCGGCCCTTCCGGCGGCCCACCGCTGCTGTACTCGCGCCCGCCAACCTGGAAATCGAAGATGTCTGGCTTCGAAAACCACTTGGCTTTGGCAATCGGGTCGGCCCATGCGCGATAAACCCTCTCTGGCGAAGCGGCATAAGTCCGCTCGACGACGAATGTTCCATGCTTGACGAATCGTTCGTTCATTAATTTTCCTCCTTATGTTTCGGAATTCCGCTCTCCTCGGCAAGAAAGTCTCCCAACAGGTCCAAATGTCGCTCCCAACTCGTTTGCCTCTCAATAACCGGTTTCTCAAATCCTATCTTCATCGCTTGCAGAAGACTCGTGAAATCTTCAACTGTTAATTCCGCCTTTCCTTGCATGAGCTTGGATACATGTCTGAGCTGCTCCAATAGTTTCTGCTGGAGTTTCATCTGTTCTTTGATTTGGGTTATCTGCAGGTTGACGATCTCAAGCGGACTGATCTGCCCGCCAATCAAGGCCGACTTAATCTCCTCGAGAGATAACCCCAGTTCCTTAAGCGATAAGATCTGGTGCAATCGCGACAAGTCCCATTCATTGTACAGCCTGTGCCCGGATTCCGTTTGCCCCGACGGAGAGAACAACCCGATTTGATCATAAAACCGCAAGGTTCGTACGGTAAGCCCCGTCAGCTTGGCGAGACCCCCGACCTTCCAATATTTCTTCATGAACCATCTCCACTCTTTGGTGCTAGCCATGTACCCGTACCTCTATTGTAAAACATTACGTTACGTAAGGTGCAAGTGAAATGATGAAAAATTTTGGATAAGGACAAAAAAGACCGATCCGTTCAGTCATGAAGAATGACGTGCCGGATCGGCCTGAATCAACACCTTATCGTATGCATCGGCGATTACTAATCCCTTTATTTTCCTCGCATGTCGTCAATAACATGCCACAGCCGCAATAGTATCGTAGCCGCTTCCGCCCTTGTTGCTGGCTGAGATGGGCTAAATTGATTCCCTTCACGTCCATTCAACAACCCTCGCTCTACAGCGGTGTAAATGTATCCTCTTGCCCAATTCGGAATATCGGCATCATCCGTAAAGGAGGTCATTTGTCCTTGTGCGATATCCCACTTCATGACCCTTACCATCATGGTCGCCATCTCTGATCGGCTCACGGTATGCATCGGTCGGAGTGAACCGTCCGGGTATCCCTGCAATATGCCGATCTCTACCGCATCGCTAACCGAAGTTGTCGCCCAAGTAGGGATCTGATCCTGATCGGTAAAGACTAGCTTGTCCGCAGCAGGTCCCGGAGTGGCTCCTAGTGTGCGAAGCAGCAAAGCAGCAAATTCTACTCGTGTAACGAGTCCTTGCGGGGCAAATTCCGTCGTCGAATTACCCGTTACAATCCCTTTCTCTGCGGCTTCACAAATGTGGTGCTCTGCCCAATGATCCTTGATGTCACGAAACGTACAAGTTGGACCTTCCGTTGGCAATGGTACAAGCTCTGTCTGACGTTGAATCGTCAGGCTGTAGGACTTGACTGTGCCATTCTCCGCTTTTACGATCAACTCGAACACATTGTCCCCCTTAGTAAGTGCGACTGTTGTCCCCCCAATAAGTGTTCCTTCTCCTAGGGTTACAGTGGCCTTGGCATCGGAAAGAACAGCCTCTATTGATACCTCATCTGCTGATGTTGTAACTCGATAGCTTGTCGTATCTGGTGCAAATATCGGAGATAACTTCAGCTCCTCTCCGTTAGCTTTCACGGTAAGCTGGTTGAGATTCGCATTACTAGATTGCTGTACGCTACCACTTTCCGTACTTCTCGCATTCACTCGTATAGTACGCGTCACTGGTACTGCAGCATTCCCTGCGCTATCCTGCGCCTCATATTTCAAGGTATAGGTGCCTGGAACCTGATTGTCTACGCTGCCTGTTACCGAAAACGCTATATTCCCCTCAAAGCTGTCGGCAGCTGTCGCCCCAGGATCAACAAAGGGATCACCCGCTGTCAGGTCGATCGAAGCACCACCCACTAACGTGATAACCGGAGGGTGCGTATCCACCGTAAAGCTTGCATGAGCTGCATCAAGAATATTATGGTACACATTTCTCACCACATTCCCCGCTGCCTCTACTTCATACACCCCATCCTGCGGGGGACTATTGAAACTTAAAGTGAAGGTGTGCGTAAGTGCGTCAAAGCTTGCCGTATACGCTGTAAATGCTGCACCGTCCATCTTCATGCCGATGAGCGGCAGTGCATTCGCTGCATCTAACTCAGCTCCTCCGGCAATCCAATATACCGCTTCGGAAACAGACACGGTAACTGCTGCAGGTGGAACATTAAATAGTTGGCCATGCGTAAAATTGCCGAATACGGCAGCAGGCCTGGTCGTATCATACTGGACAAGCAATGTATTAGACTGTGGATTAGCGTTGCCTGCGGCATCCGTTACAGCCCCTGCAGCTACCGTTACCTTCACGGCTTGTCCGCTAGTCGTCGGGCTAACGGTAGCCGAATACGTCGTCGAGGTCACGGTAACTAAATCCGATACGGTTCCATTCTCGATCACCATATCATTCTCCGTAAAGCCCTGAACAGCTTCACTAAAGGTAATGGTTACAGGGAAAGGTGCGTTGACGGCGCCGCCTCCCGTGCTGGATACCACTGCCGTCGGCGCGGTTATGTCCTGCACGTCAAATGAGAATGATTGCTGTTGTTCATGTCCCGTGATCGTATCCTCCACAGTAATGCTCAGTGTATACGTTCCTTCCGGATAGCGCTGCTCATCGATCGGCGTCTGCCAGTCAAATGTCTCCACATCGCCTGTAGCCTGCATTTCATATACATAACCGGTTACGGTTGCATCCGTATTATTAGTTATCACTATGCTAATCTTCAAGGGCTCACCGATGCTTCCATCCCGGACATGACCGGAAACCTGAAGCACATTGTCGGTCGGCTCTGTGTAATAAGTCGTTAATATAGGTGCGACCCTTAACACAGGCGAAAATGTCTTCAAGTAGGGGGTGCTGATGCCTTCCTGAATGCCCCAGATCGTCGAGCTCCAGCCTCCTAAAGTAATCATATTCTTCATGTCAGATTTCTGAACAGCCTCGTCCATTCCAGGCATTGTTCCCAAGGTGCTCAGACCCGGATTATCCGTTGAATTCCAATAAGAATTGGTGATGTTAGTAAGGCTAGGGTCGGGATAACCAATCATGCCCCCGATGTGTCCACTTCCAGCAGCTTTAATCAGCGTCCCCGACGCATAGCTGTTCGTAATCGTGTGCCCATAATTCCCTATCAATCCTCCTACAGAGCTAGTAGGGTTGATAGCTTCAATGCGGCCAGTTGCATAGCTGTTGGATAGTTCCCCTGCCTTATCTCCGATCAGCCCCCCCGCCTTATTACCGTTGCCGGTCACTGTAACATCGCCGGTTGCATAGCTTTGGGTAATTGGATAATTGCTGTACCCGGCTATTCCCCCTGCCATAAAGAAATCGCCGTAAACACGAACATGTGTATCGCTGTTGGACACTAGATCGTTCGTTTGCCCGGCTAAGCCTCCAGCAGTAAAGCCTGCGCCTACGCCGGTTATTGAACCGCTAACAGAAACACCATCCACTGAGGCCCAGGAGTGGATAAGCCCTGCCAATCCTCCAACTTGAGCAGATGAACCACGGCTCGTAATATTCACATTCTCCAAACGTATATTTTTGATCGTTGTTTTTAGGGTACCTCCGGTCACAGATGCAACCACCCCAAACAAACCCACATATGCCAAAGAAGAATCGATGGTCAGGTTGCTAATCGTATAATGACCGCCATCAAAATTTCCGCCAAAAGGGCTGCTGGACGTTCCGATCGGCACCCAATTTGCTATCGAGGACAGATCAATGTCTGCTCCAAGCTTGTAGTGCTTAGACAACAAGGTACTGTCCCGGATGTTATCCAGATCTTCCGCCTTCAGAATGACGTAGGGATTCCCCAGACTGCCATTCCCCCCGCCAGTGAAGGCATAAGCGGCCTCAGCTCGCAATGACCAAGCATCCAAAAAAGGCATTCCCACGAGCAAAACGATTAGTAATTTGATTAACTGCTGTTTCAACCTCTCATCCCCATTCCAGCTCCTGTATTCACTCTGGCGGGCCACCGCGCCATGGATCGAAAAGTATGACCTTTAAACAATATAACAGAACCCAATGAAAGAATTATGAAAGATATCCTTCTGTCTCCTCGTCCCATTCACGAGTTTACATCAAAAATTACGCCCTACTTGTGATACGGTTCAATGTATCACAAATAGGGCGATATTTCTTGTGATGAGAAGCATACTGAATGTATATGGAACATAACAAAAAAGCTTGGCGAACAGAGGTATCCGTTATAAGAGTTATATGAGTTCTGAATTCTGCAGCAGACGTTTTACCATAATGGCTACTTCCGCTCTTGAGATAAAGGCTTTCGGTGCGAGCTGCTCATTGCTTCTGCCTGATATAATACCTGCTTGCACGCTATCTGCAATGCTATTTTTCGCCCATGTAGATATACTTGCTGCATCTGAGAAGACACGGAGAATGTCATTAACAGCCTGTCCAGCGATAACACCCTGCAGATCTGTGAGTGTCATCGCATTCCCAACAATCACCATCGCCTGCTCACGTGTGATCCTTTCATTCGGTCGGAAGGTACCGTCTTCAAACCCATTGATTAACTTGTACTCCGCAGCGGTTTGAACCGCGCTGCTGTACCAATCCGAACCCTTAACATCCGAGAAGATAGACTCACCGCTCTCTAGCCGTAAACCTAAGGCGCGTACCATAATCG
>JARBUQ010000391.1 GCA_029239545.1 Paenibacillus sp. | reverse complement strand
GCATCACATATTTTCCGCTGGGCTTTAGATCTGCCAGATGGGGGACTTTAAGCCGGATCCGCTCGAAATCCTCCAATGTTAAATCCACTTTAACCGAGTGTGCAATAGCTAGTAAATGCAAGAAAGCATTCGTCGAACCGCCAAGAGCCATTACAACTGTAATCGCATTTTCAAAAGCTTTTTTGGTCATGATATCCCTGGGGTAAATTCCTTTTTCGAGAAGTCCCAGCACCATTCTCCCCGCTTCGGCACATTCCAAAGATTTTTCCGGAGCAATAGCGGGGGTAGAAGAGGACCCGGGCAAGCTCATTCCCAAAGCTTCTACAGCAGATGCCATTGTATTGGCCGTATACATACCTCCGCAAGCTCCAGCACCTGGACACACATTACACTCGACCTCGTGAAGCTCTTCTTTGCTGATCTTGCCTTCATGATATTGACCTACTGCTTCGAATGCCGTGACGATATCAACAGATTTGCCGTGCAGCTTGCCTGGTTGAATCGTACCTCCATACACATATACCGCTGGCAGATTCATTCGGCCAATCGCCATCAAACATGCAGGAGTGTTCTTGTCGCAGCCTCCGATCGCAACCAGACCGTCAAAACGCTCCGCATTCACTACAATTTCAATGGAGTCGGCAATAATTTCCCGGCTGGGCAACGAATACAGCATGCCTTCATGTCCCATCGAAATCCCGTCCGATACCGTAATAGTATTGAAGATTAATGGGGCTCCGCCGTGGGTCTGGACACCTTTCTTGGCGTCTACAGCTAATTGATTAATGTGTATATTGCAGGGGGTTACTTCACTCCAGGTGCTGGCAACACCAATCATTGGTTTCTTGAAATCCTCGTCTTGAAATCCAACAGCCCGAAGCATAGCGCGGTTAGGAGCTCTGTTTACTCCCTCACTGATTACCTTGCTGCGTATCCGCAAATCTTCTTTTCCTGACATATACGGCTCAACTCCTTCATGGAATCAGATCAACGCGTACAATTCACGCATCGGTCTCAATAAATTTTGTTTCATCATTGCTGATGCGGCCTCAGGATTACGCTGCTCCATCGCTTCGATTATAGCTGTATGTTCCTGAACAGAAGCATAGGCTGCAGTGACAGGCTGCTTGAGGAAAACATACTTAAACCTGCGTATATGGATTTGAAGGGATGAACTAAAGGATGAAATATACAGGTTATCCGATGCTTCAACAATCAAATTATGAAATTGCTCATCGAATTCCATCGCTTGATAAGGCTGTCCATTGGCGATTGCTTCAGAGAATTGGAGATTTAGTTTTTTTAACTGCTCCATTTGTTCAGGAACAATGTGCGAGGCTGTTAACTCAGCCGCTAATGCATGCAGAGCAGCGAGAGTAGGGTACATTTTCAAAATATCGTCTTTCTCAATCGTTCTCACTCTTGTGTCTTTACCAGGATGCATTTCGACAAGTCCTTGAACCTCAAGCAGCTGTAGAGCTTCTCTTATCGGTGTTCGGCTGACCCCAAGAGCTTCTGCCAAATCAGCATCCAGCAATTTCTCGCCTGGCTGAAGAGTTCCATCAATGATCCATCTTTGAATTTGCGATAACGTGCGCTCTTTGGCCGTCATTCTAATAGGGGTTGAAAAATTGCTAGGAATAGGCATGTCATTCCTCCTTCAATATGCAATATATCGCATTCATATATTTTAATCAAGGCTTAAATATAGATGGAAAACAAAGAAAGCCCGGGAACTGGCGCTGTACTTCGCTCAGAGCGACCGGACTTTGCTTCAATTTAGCTTGACTGAAATAGGGGGCAGCGATTAACGCACTTGAACATTCATCGGTTCAGCTTCATACGCGCGAAGCAGAGGGAGCAGCTCATCCTTATCCGTAATCCGGTAGTTTAACCAGCGGTTTATGGCTGTCTCATCCAGAATAACAGGCATCCGTTCATAATAATTGGAGACGATTCGATTGGAAGACGTAGTCAGCACCGTGCATGTGCGATATTCCGAGCCGTCGGGAAAATCCCAGACATCGTATAACCCGGCGACTCCAAACACTTTTTGATCCGGAAATTTGAACTCAACACTCTTGGTCACCTTGCCTTCCTGCAGGACACCATAGAAAGCATCGGTCGGGATCACACATCTGCATTTGGAAAAATTGCGTTTATATCCGCGTTTTTCATGGATTGTCTCGCTGGCAGCATTAATCGAGTCCTTGGCCCAAAAAGGGAACATCCCCCAGGTGTACATATCAAGACATACTTCATCCTGATTAGAGATCATAACCGGAATAGGTTGACTTGGCTGCAGATCGCCTTTGGCGTAACCTACCAGCACTGTATCAATGGAAAATTTCTCAGCAAGCTCTTGAGTGTCGGCAGAAAGGGAGAATCGTGTAAACATCTGGAATAAGCACCGCCTTTTTCTCACAGTATCTTCTGTTCTGGCAATAATATGCATCGATTCTGAACATCAAATGTTAGGCTAGGGGCTGTGCTTCAGGTTCAGCTTGAATCCCTTGTATAGGTAGGGTATGATCAAGCTTGATAACCGTAGGAAAGACAGGAGTGCATACACAATGATCTCACGTACCGTTACTCACTCAGAGGGTGGCAAGCGGCTGCATCGTTACTTAAGAAATTTGCTCCCTAACATCCCGTTAGGCCAAATCTATAAAATGATTGATCAAGGACAAGTGAAAGTAAACGGGAAGCGAAAGAAACAAAATTACGAAATTATCTCGGGTGACGAGCTGACTCTGTACATGGAAGAAGAAGCTTATAAAAAAGCAGGAGATGGACCGGAAAAGAAACCGAAATTCTCAGGGGTCAGCACCCAGATCGATGTTATTTATGAAGATGCAGAACTGCTAGTCGTCTCCAAGCCGGTCGGAATGCTGACACATCCAGATCAGATTGAGCAAAAGGATACGCTAATAACACGTGTTCACGCTTATCTGTACCGCAAAGGGGAGCTCGACAGTCAATTGTTCCAGCCCGCTTCTGCCAATCGTTTGGATCGGAATACGAGCGGTCTTGTTCTTATTGGCAAAACAGCAGGGATGCTGCATCAGCTCAATCAGTGGATTCAAAAGCGGGAAATGGAAAAGTTCTATGTGACCATCGTGGAAGGCAAGCTGACAGGAAGGTCATCGATATCCGGAACTCTGGTCCGCGATGAATCAAACAACAAGACTAGAGTTGTCGCACCGTCACAGGTACCCGATACCTCCGTCAAAGAAATGGAAGCCGTCACAAAATATGAAGCTCTGCAAGTAGGCACCGGTTATACGTTAGTTGAGGTAGAGCTTATTAGCGGACGTACACATCAAATTCGAACCCATTTTCAGAGCATCGGTCATTCCTTGCTTGGCGATATCAAATATGGCGGAAAAGCGGTAGCCGAGGTTAACTATCAGCTGCTTCATGCGTGGAAGATTGTCATGCCCGATGGACGAATATTCACGGCGCCAGTACCTGAGTTGTTCAGTCAGATGTTAAGGCTGAAGGGAATTACATATTCGTTCCAATGAGGACACATGTTTACTTGCTGTCAGGAGTAGCAACGAGTGTAGACTTTATGCTCCCGCTAGGGAAAGCGTTAGAGGAACGATACCACAGCACAGGAGTTGAGGCTGAGTACTTCGCACTTCATCCTTATGGGAGCTGGGAGCGTTCAATGTGGCTGCAATTGCAGGAGGCCAGACAAGATATTTCAACGAAGGCTGTACATATTAGGGCTTCGGTCCGAGGACATCAGATTGCCGAGCACATTATGCTTAAGAGCAGTGGGTGCAAGCTCATCCTAATCGGTCACAGTGCTGGCGGTATTGCAGCGATTCATGCGGCTGCCGTATTGCGTCGCAATGGAGTAAATGTATCGTTTATCGTTCAGATAGGCTGCCCCAAACATGCCGTGCCGGCTGAGCTTCGTGCTCGAACCCTTTATACATATGGCGTGGGGGGAAGCGGCTGGAAAATATCCGATCCTGTGGTACGAATAGGAACTTGGGGAGGCTGGGAGAAAGGGCGTTCTTCGGGGTTGCCGATTTGGAAACCGATGCTGCATGCCCCTTATCACATTAGAAAGCTGCCTATCATTGGCGGTCACGCTGACTATTTCAGAACGAGGGAGCCTTTCCTCAATGAAGATAGGATACCTAACATCCATTTAACAACAGATGTTGTATGGAATTTTATTAATGACATAAACTAATAGCTCTGTAGATTGAAGGGAGACGAATGATGATGCAAGTGCGGATATTAGAAGCAACAATGAGTCACTCCAAAGAGGATGGTTACGTTGGTCGTGTACTGTTCGAGGCAGAGGGGCATAGCAAAGCTTATGAGATGACACTGCAAAGCAAAAGTATGAAGGATTGGAGCTACGCGCTGAACTTCCATCTTGAATCGGGCAAAGAGGAAGAAATATTGGCAGTAGAAGATAGATTGGAAGAAGATGATGAGCTTTTTGATCGTTTAGTGGACGCGGCCAAGGATAGTTTACAGCGTTAACTATTCGTCAGTGATAAGTTGAATAGCTGCATCTGTAATCCATGCTTGGCCACTCTCTTCTTGATTGGCTCAGGCGTGGATTATTCTATCTTCGCCCCGTAGGAGCGGCTGAACGCTGCGGCTTGAGCAAGATCGATCCGTACTCCGCGAATATCAAAAGCTTTGAAGTCAATTCCATCCACTATTGCGCCACGGATATCTGCTCCGTTCAGCTTGGCGCTGCCGAAGCGGGCACGGGTCAAATCCGTTTCGCGCAAATCGGCCTTTTCCAGGCTGCTAAAGGACAGATCGGTTTCCACGAAACGAACGCCGCGCAGGGATTGTTTGTTCAGCTTCGCGCTTCTCAGGTTCGCGTAAGACCAGTCTCCTCTTACAATTGTAATCCCATCCAAGCTTGCTTCAGCGAAATCCGATCCGATCATCTTACATTCCTCGAATTTGGCAACGAACAGATTGGCGCCGGTAAATACGCAATTGGTGAATGCCGATCTTGTATGTATAGAAGCGTTGAACTCCGCGCCCGAGAAA
>JARBUQ010000390.1 GCA_029239545.1 Paenibacillus sp. | reverse complement strand
GAATGAAATTGATCCTGAGCTTCATTCTAATTGTTACTTTGTTCGCAGCGGCAGGATGGTTCCAAATGCTTCAGCAGAACAATATTCGAGCACAGATTGATGTGCAAAACCTGGAGGTCAGCAAAAATCTGCTATCGATGAATTTGAAGCAGGCTACCGAGCAATTAGCTGCGATTCATGCAGCATTAGTCATTTCCAAAAAAAACGAAGGTGCAACCGAGCTATATTTGGAGAAAAAGAAAGGGTTTATGAGCTATGTTAAACAAATAGGAGAAACAGCTTCAACAAGCGAGGAGCGAAAATGGAGGGCAAAGCTGAACACAGTGTCAGAAGAGTATACAGCTACTTTTGCGGCTGCAGAAGAAATCATCCTGAATCCATCCTTGTCTGCCGCTGAGCTGTCCAAGCAGTTGGAGCAGCAATTCGCCCTATCTCAAACCCACAAAGAATACATATTCGAGCTTGTAGATCAATTCAATGATACATATATGAAGGCTGCCGAAGCTGCCGTAGCCCGTTCCCAAGAGCTGTTCCATCAATCTGAACGGTTCACATACGTGTCGATGGCCGCTGCTATCCTGCTCGCGATCACCATATCGATTATATTGATACGTTCTTTCCTGAAACCGATCCGAGGCCTGCACCGAACAATGTCGCTTATTGCTGAAGGGGATTTGAGACATCGAGTTGGATCTTCCGCCCGTGATGAGCTAGGCCAGCTAAGCCAGCACTTCGACCATATGATGGATAAGGTTCGTTATCTGTTAATCCAGATGAATACGATTGGAACCTCCTTAACTGCTCACTCCGAGAGCTCCCAGTTGTTCGCAAGGTCAACAGCGGCATCCAATCACGATATATTGCGAGCCATTCACGAGATATCTGCCGGCGCAGATAAACAGGCTTCGCAGACGGAGTTAAGCACGCTGCTCGTCTCTGAGCTTGCGGAGGAAGTCACCGACATAGCGCGTCAAACTGGCGAAATGCAGCAATTAAGCTTGCTTGCAAGAGATAATACGAGGACAGGAAGCGAAGTCGTTATGCAGCTCCAGGCAGCAGCCAATCGTTCCGATGAGCTGCTCGGACATGTTGCGGCAGCGATGAACAGCTTCATCTCAGATTCCGTCATGATCGGACATATTGTCCGGACGATTGGGGATATTTCGACAGAGACCAATGTATTAGCTGTTAATGCGGCCATAGAAGCTGCTCGTGCAGGCAAGTATGGCCGTGGCTTTGCGGTTATAGCCGACCAGGTAAGACAGCTTTCTGAGCAGACCAACAAATCCGCCAAATCAATTGCAGGAATTACATCATCGCTGCAAGGGCAAATTGCGGAAGTCCGCAAGCACATGGACAGTGTAATGCAAGCTGCTGCTGTACAGGACAAGCAATTGGATAACACCCTGCAGTCATTCCGTTCTATTGAAAGCTCCATCGATCGCTTGCATGAGCATATGGACCAAATTCATCACAAAGTAAACAAGGTCGAAGGTCGTAATTCATCATTCGCGGATTCGCTCACACTCGTGGCAGCTATAGCACAAGAAACCGCTGCAGGCGTTCAAGAGGTCAACTCTACGTCTATTGAGCAGCACGCCGCCATCCAGCATATTGCCAGTCAATCTGTGGATATGTACGGTCTGGCCCAGCAGCTGTTCGTGGAGATGCGCCAATTCAAATTTGAAGGGGTCGAGAACGACAAAGAAGCCGGAGGCGACTGACCTTCCGGCTGGCTTCTGAACTACTGCCTTATTGTTTCTTAGAGCTATGAATAACTAATTTGTACCCCAAGCCTCGAATCGAATCAATCTGCACGCTCTCCTGATTCATCTCCAGCTTCTTGCGGAGCGAGCTGACATGGACATCGACGGTCCGCTGGCCGCCAATATAGTCGAAGCCCCATACTATGTTCATAAGATCGTCTCTCGTAATGACCACACCTGGACGCTGCACCAAGTAAAGCAGGACTTCGAATTCCTTAGGACGCAGCGGGATAGACTCCCCGTTCAAATTCACTTCGTACTTCTCCGGGTAAATTCTCAGGTCCCCGAATTGGATTACCTTATCATTATTGTTGTCATCCATGAAGACCCCTTCATCGGACTTCGTTCTTCGAATAACCGCGGATACACGGGCAAGCAGCTCAGCTACTCCGAATGGCTTCGTAATGTAATCATCCGCTCCGCTCTTCAGACCTTGTACTACTTCCTCTTCTGCATTACGGGCCGTCAAAATAATGACAGGGGTTTTATTGCCTTTCTGACGAAGCTTCTGCAACACCTCAAACCCGTTCAAGCCGGGTAACATTATATCTAGAATAATCAGATCATAAGTGCCCTGCTGCGCTGCCTGCAAGCCTTCTCCCCCATGATCGACTACTTTGGTTTCGTACCCTTCCTGGGACAGGTTGTACGTCAGCAATCTCGCCAAGGTAGGCTCATCTTCGACTACCAGAATCTTCTTAGACATGCGAACCCTCCGATTGGTATTCCCTTACCTAACCTATTGTAGGTTTACAGCTTATAGTAACACAGCATTGTAAATCTTATTTTAAGAGATTGTAAACTTTGTGTAAACATCTATTCTATACTTATCAAGTTGCATCAGGCAATCGATCGCTATAATAAAAACTTTCGTTCAACTTATCTAGCTCTGAATGATGGGCAGCTCAATTGTGAATCGGGAGCCTATTCCAAGATCGCTTTCTACCCGAATTGTCCCCTTGTGGAGCTCGATCAGATGTTTGACAATCGATAGGCCAAGCCCCGTTCCGCCGGAGCTTCGTGAACGCGCCTTATCCACTCTGTAGAAACGTTCGAAAATTCTCGGCAAATCCTTCTTGGGTATTCCAATTCCCGTATCCGAGATTACAATCCGAATACGTTCAGCCTCCTGATTGTCACCGATAATAGACATGACTTTGACTTTCACCTTGCCGCCCTCGGGCGTATAGTTGATGCCGTTGGACAACAGATTAATGATAATTTGTCCCAATCGATCCTCATCGGCCTCCAGGTATAAGTCTTCATTAGCTTGAACTGTCAGGTCGATCGACTTTTTCTCCGCCTCCGTACGCATCATCTCCATAGTCTTCCCAAGGAAGCTGTTCAGATGCACAGGTGAGAACTGCAGCGGAATACGCTTCGACTCAATCTTGGACAGCTCCAGTATGTCCCCGATTAGACGGTTCAGACGTTCGCTCTCGTCATAGATGATTTGCAGAAATTGCTTCGCAATAGCGGGATCATTCATCGCTCCGGCAAGCAGCGTTTCGGCGAACCCCTTTACAGCAGCAACCGGTGTTTTCAGCTCATGGGACACATTAGCGACAAATTCGCTTCTGACCTTCTCCAGCCGACGAATAGCCGTAATATCATGCAGCACAATAACAAGCCCCGCCCATTCTTGATCAATCTGAATCATAGGCACCAGATTTACTTCAAGCACCCGCTCTTCCGGAAAATAGAAATTCATCTCCTCCCGGATTCGTTCATTGCGATCCCTGCATTCCTGAATCATCTGAATTAATTCGAAAGGTTGTTTGGCATGATCGAATGGCTTGCCCAGCAATTCCCTGGAAGAGAACCCAAGAATCTCCTCGGCTTGACGATTCAATAGGACGATGTCCCCATGCTCGTCAATCATGACCACTCCGCTTATCATATTGTCAAGAACGCTGGATAAGCGAGTTTCATTCTCCTTGATCCGGTTCATCTGCACGTATAAGCTGTCGGCCATTGTATTGATGGCCTGACCCAGTTGACCAATCTCATCCTGATTGCGAATATGAACACGGGATTTGTAGTTCATATTCGTAATTTGCACGGCAACCCGCGTCATTTTCTCAAGGGGTCTTGTTAGCTGATAGGCAATGCGGTAGCTTACTGCACCTGCAATGACGAATACAATAAGAAGCCCGCCAATTAATCCCCACCATAAGGTGTTGATCGTATTTTCGACTTCTTCAAGCGACATCGACAAACGTGCATACCCGATAATCTTGTCCTGCTGTTTCATTGGAAGCGCGACGTATAACATGGTTCGATTCGTTGTTTCGCTGAATCTCCGCGCGAATCCTTCCCCATTCTCGCGGGCTTCCCTTATTTCTTCACGTTGGAAGTGATTATCCATAGCCTTAGGATCATTATCGGAATCGCCAACAACCGCTCCCTCTGCAGAAATAAACGTAATCCGCGCTCCTGCAGACTGCTTCAGACGTGTGGCGATATGAGTGAATTGCTCTGTCGTCATGTTCGTATAAGGACTCTGAACATCGTTAACCGCTATCGCCGCTATCATAATCTGGATCTCTCTCTGCATGCTGCTCTCCAGCGCCGATACCTTCGACTTCTCAATCATAATCGCCATGAAGATACCGGCAACCAAGACGGAGCAACCGATTAGTACTATGAATAACAAGGTCAATCTTGTTCGAAACTGCATGCTGCACCCATCCTTCTTCCGTCCCGGAGTATAGGTCTGTCCCAGCCATTGTATCTCGTACGTTTTACATAATCCAGTTTTCTTATTGTAAATATATTGTAAATGATTGGTTTGACGTTAAAAGCTGGGTGGGTGATAAATCCTATTGCAAATAAGAAAATCGACTGGAAGTTCACCATTTAGGACCTTGGTGGTGTTGAGTTCAGTTTGGCGCATGGGAGAGCAGGCAGATGGGCTCCGAGCTTATGCTTACGATGTAGTTTTCTTCGAAAACTTTCGGCTGTTGTCCTTGGATTCCTTTGATTATAATTTTTAGAGGTTGGAACCCAAAGACAAAGGCGAACACTTCGTTTCTCCGCTCCACGTGCCTGATCTTTCTGTTCGACTTGGATTGGGGCGTTAGAGGCCTTATGCCACTGGGTTAGTTAACCCAAGTTTCGCTATTAGCTAAGCCACCTTAACCAATAGAATAGGATGAATTTACTATTTCTCGTTTTCCTCCTTTCGGGGCTTGAATTTGTGATAGTTAGTTTGCTATTAGATATGATTGCTTCACTAATGAGCCCGTGCTAACCGTGTGCGGGCCTACTCC
>JARBUQ010000389.1 GCA_029239545.1 Paenibacillus sp. | reverse complement strand
CTTCCAGTCAGGTCTTTCTTATTAAACGAGCGGGTGGGGGACGTGGAGCAGCATGCTGCTTGCTCAGCAATCTCGGAACCTCCGGAGTTCATTCCAGAGGTTATACGCGATTAAGAAGGGTACACAATAATCGTGTGGTACATGGTCTTGGAATCAGACAAATTGGTGTAGGTGTGCATTTGATCGGCTGAGAAATGCAGGGCGTCACCTGTTGTGAGCGTGTACGTTTCCTGCTGGAAGCTGACCTGCAGCGTACCCTGCATCATAAGGATATATTCCTCGACTCCGTCGTTATGCGGCTCGGAGATGTGACTGCAGCCGGCCTCCATCTCCACGGTGTAGATCTCGAATTGTTTCTTCTGATCGAATGGAATGAGCGGGAATGCCCGGTATTGACCATCCTCCTCCAAGAATGGCTCAATATCCTGAACACGGAAAAAAGTCACATTCGGAGCATCCTCTTCAATTAACGAGGTAAAGGATATGTGGAGGCCGTTCACGATTTTCCATAAAATCGAGATGGTCGGATTCGAATCACCGCGCTCGATTTGTCCAAGCATTGCTTTGCTGACTCCTGTCAGATCGGCAACCTGATCCAGGCTTAGAGATCTGGCTTTGCGGATGGCTTGCAGACTTTTACCTATTTTCTTATGAATTTGTTCATGCTCTTCCATGCCGTCCTCCTTCGAACGTATCCAACAACTATCCCCCATTATAAACCAACTGCGCATATTGGCAACTAACCGAGGCAAAAATAGGATGAATCCTTTTTATTATGGCGATCCGGGCAAAAACCTATGTACAATATAACGCACATGTGTATAATATGAAATATAAGGGTGTTATAACGCACATATGGATGTGATAGTAAACGTTTTCGCTGATTGATGAGCGGTGAAGAGGAGGAGGCTGACAGCATGGGAACGATGATAGGACTGGTAAAAGCAGAACGAGCGCCCAAGGCAGTGCTGAAGGAGGTCCCTATCCCCCATTGCGGGCCGGATGAGGTGCTTGTTCGGATAAAAGCGACCTCCATATGCGGGACGGACGTGCATATCTATAAGTGGGATGCTTGGGCGGAGAGTACTGTAGTAACACCGAATGTGTTCGGGCATGAGTTTGCCGGCATTGTTGAAGAAGTAGGAAGTGAAGTTACTAACGTCAAGCTTGGGGAACATGTGTCGGGGGAAGGACATATCGTTTGCGGAGTGTGCAAAGCTTGTAGAACAGGAAATGCCCACGTCTGTCCGAATACGATAAGCTTCGGTATTACGGCTCCCGGATGCTTCGCTGAATATGCGGTCGTCAAAGCTGCGAATGTCATCCACAACCGTGCCGATATGCCATTCGAGCTCGGCTGTCTGCAGGATCCGCTGGGGAATGCAGTGCAGACCGTGCTGTCGGGAGACATCGTCGGCAAGTCTGTGGCCGTGATCGGCACTGGTCCGATCGGGCTGATGGCCATCGCAGTCGCTAAGGCTTGCGGTGCGGGGAGCGTAATGGCGATTGACGTGAATCCATACCGTCTTCGGCTCGCTCAGCGGATGGGTGCGGATCACGTGATCAATAGTGCGCAAACATCGATGACGGAAGCCATAAGGTCATACACAGGTGGTGAAGGAGCGGAGGTTGTGCTGGAGATGTCCGGTCATCCGGATGCGATTCGCGATGGATTCGAGGCTGCAGCTCCGGCAGCGCGTGTGTCGCTTCTTGGCATTCCGACCAAAGAGATTTCCCTGGATCTGTCCCGTCATATTATATTTAAAGGACTGCGGATTGAAGGCATTACAGGCAGAAGGATGTACCAGACCTGGTACCAGTTGAAGGGGCTGCTTGATCTGAATCGAATTGATTTGCGTCCGTTGATCACGCATACTTTTACATTGGATCGTTACGAGGAAGCATTCGAGCTTATGGCATCAGGGCAATGCGGCAAAGTTATTTTCACACATGATACTAACTCAATACCTATACAACGAAACCTGAACACGGAGGCAATTGATTATGGCCAACTGGAATACACTTTATGATGAACTCGAGCAGTTAAAACAAGCTGGACGGTACCGGCCTATCAAGGTGTGGGAGAGCGGTTCGGACAGCTGGATGACGATCGGCGGGCGTAGAATCCTGCAGATGTCTTCTAACAATTACCTCGGGTTGACGAACCATCCTGAGCTGAAGGAGGCTGCTATCCAAGCGATTGAAGATTACGGGGTAGGCAGCGGCTCTGTGCGTACCATTACAGGGACATTAAGCATCCATGACCAGTTGGAGCATGAATTGGCGTTGTTCAAAGGAACGGAAGCAGCGCTCGTGTTCCAATCCGGCTTCACAGCGAATCAGGGTGTGATGACTATTCTGGGTCCCAATGATGTCGTCATCAGCGATGAGTTGAATCACGCCAGTATCATTGATGGAATTAGACTAACCAAAGCACAACGCAAAATTTACGCACACAAAGACATGGATCAGCTGGAGTCCGTGCTTCGTGATAGCAACGGCTTCGAGAAGCGTGTTGTTGTTACAGATGGGGTATTCAGCATGGATGGCGACATCGCACCGCTGCCTGCTATTGTGGAGCTAGCCGAGAAGTATGACGCTATCGTCTATGTGGATGATGCTCATGCGAGTGGGGTACTCGGCAAGAATGGCAAGGGCTCGACCGATCATTTCGGATTGAATGGGCGAGTGCATATTCAGGTAGGTACTTTGTCCAAGGCGGTTGGCGCCGTTGGAGGTTATGTGGCTGGTGACCAAGTGTTGAAGGATTATCTGATCCAGAAAGCCCGACCATTCCTGTTCAGCACCTCACAGCCGCCTTCAGTTGCGGCAACCTGTCTGGCTGCCATCCGTGTGCTGAAACGGAGCGATGAGTCGATAGCACGGCTGTGGTCCAATGCGGCTTACTTCCGTACGAAGGTGCAGGCGCTTGGTTTCGACACCGGGGCGAGTGAGACGCCGATTGTGCCGATTATCGTGGGAGACCCGGCGCGTACGATGCAGTTCTCCGATCTTTTGCTGCAGGAAGGTGTATTCGCGCAAGGGATCGTATATCCGACCGTGGCGCTCGACAAAGGCCGCGTCCGCTTCATTGTGACGGCAAAGCATACACAAGGGGATCTGGACTTTGCTTTGGGAGCATTGCAGAAGGTGGGGCAACAGACAGGCGTATAAACTGAACAAGCCGCCGCATTGGCGGTCGGAAAATACTCTGCGCTGCCATTGGAAGAAAATGTTCCTGCTTTCGGGAGACGCTTCTTCTCCGAAAATGAAACTATTCGTGGGCTCTTTACGTTATATATAGCTGGTGGTCACAACCAATCTATATAGAAAATTCTCGTACATGCGCTGGAGCTGCGAGGTGCGAGAAAAAAAGGGTCTGAAAAACATGGAATATTTGCCGATTTTAGTGAAGTGGATGGCAGTGCTGATTGTAATTGTAAGTGCGGTCTTTTTGTTAGGAAAAGCTGCGGGAGAGCTGATTGTACCTGATCGGAGTTATTTGAAGGGAACACTTCTACATCGTTTTGTCTTCAAGCCCAATCCGCCTGCTGCGTTCAAGCCGCTCAGTCCTATGCAGCTGTGGAAGCGAATCATCGGTCTGTTCCTTGCGACCCGTCTGCTCATAATTGGGGCTTCTGTCAGCTATGCCGCCGCTACCGCGAATGGAGCCGGTCTCGGGTGGATACTAGGCCAGTGGTGGTTCGAATACGATTCGTACCACTATATCAACATCGCAACGAATGGCTATCAATCTACAGGGGAAGACCAGAATCTCATCGTGTTTTACCCGTTGTATCCGTTTTTGATCAAGCTGCTTCATTATGTCATCCCCGATTATTATGTCACGATCATGGATACATATATCGTCAACGCAGATTATTACATTGCTGGTTTGATCGTATCCAACTTGTTTCTGTTGATCGGCTTGTATTATTTGGTTCGGTTGGTGGAGCTGGAGTGGAAGGATTCGGAGTTAGCCTCGTCGTCTGCCAAATATTTGCTGATATTTCCGATTTCCTTCTTCTTCAGCATCATTTACACGGAATCCGTCTTTGTCACATTGTGCATCCTGAGTTTCTATAGCATGCGCAAGTCAAGATGGCTCACGGCCGGACTATTCGCGATGCTGGCGGCGTTGACGCGCAACCAAGGGGTATTGTTGGCCATCCCGATCGTAGTTGAGATGGCTGTTCAGCAGGATTGGCGAACGCTGCTGCGACAAGGCCGGATACGCGCTTGGCTGCGCGGATTGTTTCCCGGCATCCTAGGTGTGATCCTTCCAGTAGTTGGTATTTTCATCTATTTGCTGATCAATAAGCTCGTGAGCGGGGACTGGTTCCGCTTCTTGTTCCATCAAAAGGATCATTGGGGGCAGACATTCGGCTTCTTCGCGGAAAATCTGGCGGAGCATATGCGCCGAGCGCTTACCTACAACAAGCCTCTGTTCAACGTAGGGGTTTACTTGCCGCAGATTATCCTGTTCTTCATCGCCTTTGGTTTGCTGATCTATATGACGAACAAAATCAGGCTGTCCTACGCGCTGTATTCGTTCTCTTATTTAATTATTTCCTACTCGGCGAGCGCCCTTCTAAGCGGGGCCCGGTATGTTGGCGGGATGTTCACGCTATATTTGTTCCTGGCCTATGTAGTGAGCAGAGTGAATTCCAACCAAAGACCTTATATCGACTGGATTCTGTTGTTCTTCCTTCTGTTCTTCACGGTCGTATTCGGGCTAAATTACGTGTTCTGACAATCGACGTTTTTCAGTAAATGGGATTGATGAGTATACAAGATCGCACGCAGCGGCATGCAAAATGTTGGATCGGCAAACTACAAACTACAAATTACAAACTACAAACTGCAAACAAAACCCTGGCCATCGGCCAGGGTTTCTTGTCAGTACGGCTGGGAATTGGAGATGACTTTTGGAAGCGGGGTGCTTGTTGAAGGTTAGTAGCCGGGTAGTAGTTTGGTTAAAACAAGGAGGGCAGACAGTGGGGCTCCGAGCTTATGCTTACGATGTCGTTTTTTTGAAACTTTC
>JARBUQ010000388.1 GCA_029239545.1 Paenibacillus sp. | reverse complement strand
CTCGTCACCGTGTACAGAAGCAAACACTCTCAGCTGTTCCCTATACACTTCATCCGAGCCTGTTTCACTGAATTGAAAATCGCTCGAGACCGACTCAATATACAAGCCTGTGCCTCCAACAATGAACGGAAGCTTACCGCGTTCATGAATGTCCTGGATCAACGAACGGGCTCGCTCCTGAAATTCAGCAACCGAGAACGGGTATTGCGGTTCATGAATATCGATCATATGATGCGGTACGATACGCCTCTCGAGCTCTGATGCTTTTGCCGTGCCTATATCCATTCTACGGTATATTTGCATGGAATCCCCGGAAATGATTTCACAATTGAATTTCTTGGCGATTTCCAAGCTTAACCGTGTCTTACCTACTGCTGTCGGTCCTATAAGGACTAACAACGGAGGCTTGTCTGCATGTGTTACCGAGTCAATCAAAGCTGTATCACTCCATATGCAATTTTGGTTCCGGAACGGAACATTCTATTGAATCCGAGACGCTCGAATTCACCGTCGTCACGGTGCTCCTTGAGCACAATTCTTTTGCGTGCTACACGTTTGGCCTGTTCAATTGCCTCCAGTGAGAGCGGGCTATGGTTGGCCAGTTTGCGAAGAGGCTGGATCGCGCTTGAATCATCAATCGGACTGCGGAACATAGGATCAAAGTAGACGATATCTACGCTCTTGTCCGGCAAGTCCTTCAGGATTTGCTCATGGGAGCCCAGCTTCGCTTCAACTCTTCGCATAGCTTCATTGAAGCTCGGAAGATGAGTCTTGTAGTGTGCGAGTCCTTCTCGAATAAGCATATGAAGCGCAGGCTCGCTCTCGATTGCCAGCACATGGCCTTCACCGCCAACTGCATAAGAGAATACGATGGAGTCAGAAGCAAGTCCAGCTGTACAGTCCAGAATAGAATCGCCCCGCTCTGCTCCCGAGCATTCGATTAATGCGTCGCCCTCCCCCCTCATAAGCCTTTTCACACGAACGAAGGACAAGCTTGGATGAAAAAACATAGGCGCAGGCTCCACACTGACATTATGGTGAGAGTCATTCCCCGGGTCATCTTCATTCAAAACGTCCATGTAGAGCTTCAGCTCATCGTCTGCCTGCAGCATAATATGAGGTGTCTTATAGGTCTGCGCCAGCTTGCGGATGGACTTTCCCCCTCGCGGCACCCAACGGCAGCCCAGTTCCGCTGCGATGCGTTTTGAGGAATCTATAGATTCCTCTGATGGAGTATGAGATGTCGTTACGACCACTACATCACCCGCTTAAACATTTTTTCCAGCTCATATGTAGAGAAGCTTACAACAATCGGCCGTCCGTGCGGGCAAGTATAAGGATTACGGCAGCCAGAAAGTCGGTCTAACAGGGCTTCAATCTCCAGAAACGACAAGCTTTGATTGGCCTTGATCGACGCTTTGCAGGAGCATAGGATAGCAGCCTTCTCCCTTAGTTTGGACAAATTTACCGATTTTTTATCAGCAAGCACCCATTCAGCCATTTCGTCAATCAACGGCTTCTCATCTCCCTGCGGAAACCAGTGCGGCAAAGAACGGACTAAGAAGGAATTACCCCCAAACGGTTCCAAGTAAACACCAACCTGCTCGAATAACGGCAGCTTGGCTGTCAGGGCCTCCGCCTCTGCCGAAGTGAACTCCAGCGTGATCGGGAGCAGCAGCTCTTGACTGGCCTGCTCAGGCTGCCCGAACTTCTCATAAAAGTACTCATAATGAATGCGCTCATGCGCTGCGTGCTGGTCCACCAGAAATAATCCCCGTTCATTCTGAGCCACAATGTATGTTCCATGCATTTGTCCAATTGGATCCAGCTTCGGAAAAGCCGGAAGACTCGGAACCGCTTCGCTGAAAGGCTGCGGCATGATGCCAGCCATCTGCTCGCTCGTAAGAGCAGCTTGCCCTCTTGGTCTGGACCCGTCTTGAAAGGAGGTCGAGCTTGTCCGAACGTAAGATGATGGCGATGCTGGTGGCGAAGGTGAGTACGAAGACGGTTGCGATGCAAAAGATGCTCCGGAATCCACAGGTTTCGTCGAGTCTCTCGTCTCATAAGAATAACGTGAGGACAGCGGCTCGCTCTGTGATTGTGATGGACTCGATGGCTGCGGAGCTGATTGCACTGGCAATTCAGAAGAAGCAGCTGCTGTTGCCCGGTATAACTCCAGAGTCTCCTGTACTAACTGCTCGCGAATGGGGCTCGCCTGACCTGAGGTCGGCTTTCCCCCCTTCGGGATTAACACCTGCTTCTCAAGCGTCTCACGAACATGGGCTTCTACGAACTGCATCAGCTCTCCTTCCTTACTGAATCGAACCTCCAGCTTGGACGGATGAACATTCACATCGACCAACGCAGGGTCCATGCTGATGCTAAGCACCGCAATCGGATAACGATTGATCGGAAGAAAAGTATGATAAGCGTTCATAATCGCATGGGAAAGGGCGTAATTGCGGATGAAGCGCCCATTCAGGAACAAGCTGATCGCTTGCCGATTCGCTCGCGTCAGCTCCGGCTTGGACACGAAGCCCTGAATCCCGTAGTCCGGATGGTCCCCTTCCACTGGCAGCATCGTCTTAGCCGTAGCGGTGCCATATACAGCAGCGATAACCTGCAAGCGGTCACCGTTGCCAAGGGTACGCAGCAGCTCATTCCCGTTATGACGCAGGCTGAAGGCGATCCCAGGATGGGCCATAGCAAGCCTGTACATATAGTCGGAAATATGTCCTAATTCGGTCTGTATCGTTTTCATATATTTCAATCGGGCAGGTGTGTTGTAGAAAAGATCCCTGACGGAGAACAAAGTCCCCTTGGCCGATGCTGTTTCTTCAAGAGCTTTAACGGAGCCGCCTTCAATCGTGAGCTTGCGTCCAAGGCCTGAGGAATCGCTTGAAGTCGTACATTCTACCTTGGATACCGCTGCAATACTCGGCAGTGCCTCGCCTCGGAAGCCTAGAGTACGGATTTGGAACAAGTCTTTGCCGCCAGCGATCTTGCTTGTAGCATGTCTGCTAAAGGCTAGCTCACAATCACCAGGCTCCATGCCGGAGCCGTTATCCAACACACGGATGAGATTCAGTCCGCCTTCTTCAATTGTCACATCAATTCTGCTGCTTCCTGCATCGATTGCATTCTCGACCAGCTCCTTGACCACGGAGGCTGGCCTCTCAATAACTTCACCGGCCGCGATCTGATTCGCGACATGATCATCAAGCACATGTATAATGCCCATTTTAACGATTCTCCTTTCCAGTCTCAATCATTAAGACTACTTGGGAGTCTACCGAAGAGTAGGTCAGCTGGGGGAACTGCTTCTGGAACAAGGACACGTCAATGAAGCCGACTCCATCCTGATTCAAATATCCGTTATTCACATCATAAGAAACAACGGATGGTCCAGCAGCCCCAAGGATTTGCTGAACAGGAGAGGTTACCTCAATCGCCTCTGTTGTTTCATTCCATACTAATTGCCCACCTACCATAGATGCCAGTATGCGTGCAGGAGCATACAAAACCCCCGAGCTCCACACTGGAGAAATTCGCTCTGACATGAATAATCCGTTAATTTCAACCCGATCGTTAATGAACCCGACACGGATGGAAGTGCTCTTCGCTTCTCTCAGTGCGGTTACGAACTGCGGGATGCTGCCCTGAACGGCAATGTCCGGTGTAATTCCAACTCCGTTAACGGGCTTGCCGAGAGGGGTCATATATTGCTCGATCGTTACTTTCACAGCCCCGCCGGAGGACAGCTTATATATGCTTTGCACGCTTCCCTTCCCATAGGTCAGAGAACCGACGATAGTCGCTTTTCTGTAATCCTGAACGGCGCCGGATAAAACTTCAGAGGCGCTGGCACTTCCTTCATTGACAAGAAATGCAACCGGAATCGATAAGGACTGACCGTTGGTCAGCAGTACCGGATGGTCGATTCCATTCCGGTCGCGGGTATGAATCAGAGTTCCCTCCGGGATGAATTGCTCTGCGATATGCTGCGCAGATTCCAGAAGACCGCCCGGATTATTGCGTAAGTCTACGATCAAACCTGTGATGCCTTGATTGCTCAATTGCTTGATCGCAGCCGCGAACTCTTCATCCGAGCGCTCGGTGAAGCCTGTAAGCTGGATGTATCCGGTCTGGTCACTCAACTTACGACTGGCTACAGAAGGAAGCAATACCTCTCTTCGAAGCGCTTTGAATGTTAATGCGTTGTTATCCTTGCGAGCCACCATCAGGAGGACTTCCGAGCTCTCGGGGCCCCTAACGGCTTCCACAATCTGCTCAAGCGTCAATCCGATTGTACTCTTGCCGTTCACCTCTGTGATACGGTCTCCTGCCAACAATCCAGCCTCCTGGGCCGGACTTCCCTCGTACACTTCAACAATAAAGGTCCCTGTCTCATTCTGCGTCAGAAGAGCCCCAATTCCCACAAATTTCATGTTCAGATCATTCTGGTACTGCTCCCACTGCGGCTTCGAAAAATAGACCGTGTAAGGATCATTCAAAGAAGCGATCATACCCTGGATAGCTGCATCTGTCAGCCCTTCATCAGTGACTCCGCTGACGTGGTTGTTGTTAAGAATTCCATATACCTCGCCGAAACGGGTCAGCGCCTCGTCCCTGGTCTCTGCTGCATGGGCTGCCCCGGAAGAAGGGATAGCTGTTGGTGTCATACCAACTGCAAGCATACCAAGAAGCGTGACACACACACCGAAACGAGCGATTGTACTCTTACCTCTGCCCATATCCTTACTCTCCTTCTGTCAGGCTAGACTTGACGTTTCAAGTCGAACAGCAAATTCATCGCCTGCATAGGCGTCATGTTGATCAGGTCGGCCGCGCGAAGCTGCTCCAGCAGCTTCTCAGCGGCAGCATCGGCCTTCGGCGGCTTCGCCTTGGCGGCCGCCGCCGCAGGCGCAAGCTTGTTCGGCGGGGACGCTTCACCGCCGAACAAGCTGAGCTGCTGCACCGCAGAGGCTCCTCCCTCCACGGGAGGGGCCTCTGCGGCGGCAGCTTCGTCGCGGGCCAGCCGCAGAGC
>JARBUQ010000387.1 GCA_029239545.1 Paenibacillus sp. | reverse complement strand
GATTTGGCGCGGCAAGTCGGCGCGCTGCGCCGCTCAGCGGCTTCGCGCGAGCGCAGCGCCGGCGCCAGCGCGGGCGGGGCGCAGCGCCCGCCAGGGCGCCCCGCGCCGAGCGCAGCCGCAGGCGCTGCGGCGCCTGCGCCGGCAAGCGGCGCCCGTCCGCCAGCGCCGCGCGCGGCGACAAGCTCGCCCGTGCCGGGCGCGCCCACCGCTGCGAAGGCGCAGCGGCTGTACGTCAAGATCGCGGCTGACCACGAGACAGCCGCGATCTTGACCAGCCTGCAAGCCGTGCTGCGCGAGCACGACGGCTCCATGCCGGTAGTGCTGTTCTACGAGCGGGAGCAGAAGCTCCTCGCACTGGGCGAGCAATACCGGGTCAAGCCTTCTCCGCCGCTTATCCAGGCAATCGAAGCGATAATGGGCGCAGGCGCGGCTCGTGTCAAATAAACATGATTTCAAGAACATTTGCTATTCCTCCTGCATACATTTGTAAAACCACGGGTTGTCACACCGCAATGCCCATGCAGCTGCGTTACGAAGACTCGCGCTTCGTAATAGTTGAGGAGGAATACGAATGTCGAACGAACTGGCTCTGCAAATGCTCGCCAAACGCGGCGTTACCCTGAATGATATTGCAGAAATTGTGCTCACGCTGCAAACGCCTTATAACGATACACTTACCAAAGAGCAATGTGCTGAGAGCGTATTGGCTGTTCTGAGTAAAAGAGAGGTGCAATTTACTTTATATACGGGTATTGCCCTGGATGAGCTGGCAGAGCGCAAGCTGCTGCCGCAGCCGCTGCAGGCGATTATGGAGCATGACGAGCCTCTGTTCGGAGTGGATGAGACGCTTGCGCTTGGCATTGTACATGTATATGGGATGATCGGGCTTACCAGCTTCGGCTACTTGGATAAAAAGAAGATGGGAATTATTAGGGATTTGAACAATCACGATTCGGATATCCATGTTTTTTTGGATGACCTTGTAGCAGGCTTGGCGGCTGCGGCCTCTGCCCGAATCGCCCATCAGAACAAAAATGTTATGGAATATTTGTCAGATCAGCCGGAAGTTACGTAAGCATTGTTCACAAGGGTGATCCGTTTGGTTGCGGGAAAAACAATAGTTATGATATCATTATGGCAATGTACAGGCTTGAGTGGGGTGTCAGGGAGGTTTATAAATAACCATGTGGACTGTAATTTATATTGCTCCTACTGCAAAGATCGCAGAACGTATAAGGCATAGGCTAACGGATGAAGGATTCCTGGTTCAATTGCGTCCGATCAACCTGTCGAAGAATCAGTTCGAGATTTTGGTCCCTGAAGGCGAGCTGGAAGAGGTTCAAGAAGTGTTGAATGCGATTTTACACGGATAATTACGGTTCAACCGCGCAGTCTGATAACGGATTGGTGAGGTGTAGCAGTGTTAAAAGACATTTTTCAGAAGAAACGGAAATACGCAACCATCCCCTCGGAAAAAACAAAGCGCGACATACCGGAAGGCATCATGAGCAAGTGCCCCAAGTGCGGTAAAATCCAGTACAGCAAAGAGCTGGAGAAGAACCTCAAGGTTTGCACGGAATGCGGCTATCATCACAGACTTGGCGTGATGGAACGGATCGAATATACATTGGATGATGGACGGATTTTTGAGTATGACCGCGATATGGTATCCGAGGATCCATTAGGTTTTGAGGGGTATGAGGAGAAGCTGGCTCGTTCGATGGAGTCGACTGGACTTCGCGATGCCGTAATAACGGGAGAAGGAACGATTGGCGGCTTTCCGGTTGTGATAGCCGTCATTACGTTTGATTTTTTCCAGGGAACACTAGGATCAGTCGTAGGAGAGAAGATTACGAGAGCTATAGAGGCCGCCATCCAGAAGGGATATCCGCTCATGATATTCTCTACCTCGGGAGGGGCGAGAATGCAGGAAAGTATTCTCAGCTTGATGCAGATGGCGAAGACTAGCGCTGCTATTTCGCGTTTTCACGAAAGCGGAGGTTTCTACATCTCGATTATTACCGATCCTACATATGGTGGAGTAACGGCAAGCTTTGCCATGCTAGGGGACATCATTGTTGCAGAGCCGGGTGTTCGATTCGGATTTGCGGGTCGTATGGTAGTGGAGCAGACGATTCGGCAGAAGCTTCCCGATTATTTCCAGACGGCTGAGTTTAATTTGGAACACGGACAATTGGACAAAGTCATCCATCGTAAGGACATGAAAGCCACACTGGCCAAAATGATCGAGATGCATACGGTAAAAGGAACGAAGGGAGCAAGCGTACATGGCTGAAATGCCTTTTGAACGTCCGCTGGCAGAGCTGAAGGCCAAGATCGAGGAGCTGCGCCGTTTCGGTTCGGAGAAGCAGATAGACTTTTCGGACGAGATTGCCAAGCTCGAAGAAAAGTACGTCAAGCTAGAGGAAGAAATGTACGGCAGCATGACCGCTTCTCAGAAGCTTCAGATGGCCAGACATCCAATGCGTCCCAAGACGCTTGATTACATTCAAAGTATTTTTACTGATTTCATAGAGCTTCATGGCGACCGTGTGTATGGAGAGGATATGGCTATCGTGGGGGGAATTGCCAAGCTGAATGGCATTCCAGTCACTGTAGTCGGACATCAGAAGGGCAAGGATACGAAAGATAATATTGCCCGCAACTTCGGCAGTCCGCATCCGGAAGGCTTCCGCAAGGCTCTACGTCTTATGCAGCAGGCCAACAAATTCAAACGCCCGATTATTACTTTCTTGGACACCAAGGGAGCTCATCCTGGTAAAGAAGCCGAGGAGCGAGGCCCGGGGGAAGCGATAGCACGCAGCATTATGGAGATGGCCGGTTTCGGTGTCCCAATTATTTGCATTGTTATTGGAGAAGGCGGCAGCGGAGGCGCACTTGCGCTTGGTGTCGGCAATCGAGTGCTTATGATGGAGCATGCTGTCTACTCGGTCATTTCTCCGGAGGGAGCGGCTACTATTTTGTTCAAGGATGCTTCGTTGTCTCTTAAGGCTGCCGAAGCGATGAGAATAACGGCTGAAGATTTAATGGGACTTGCCGTAATTGACGAGATTATTAGCGAGCCCAAGGGCGGAGCCCATCGCAATCCTGAGCAGCAGATGCAGACGATGAAAGAAGCTGTATGGCGCCATTTGCAGCAGCTCATGCTGATGAACGAGGAGCAGCTGCGTGAAGACCGTTATCAGAAGTTTAGAAAAATGGGCAGATTCACGTTTCCGCAAGAGCTTGTTGAGCAAAGATAGAATAGAGCAGTTAACTCCCCGCAAGGAAACGGATCCAGGCTTTACAGGTCCTGTTTTCTTTGCGGGGGATATTATTTAGGAGGCCAATCACAATCATGCGCAAAACTAAAATTGTATGTACCATCGGACCATCCAGTGAATCTCTTCCTATGCTGAAGCAGTTGATTACAGCCGGGATGAATGTGGCTCGCTTGAACTTTTCTCACGGTGATTTCGAAGAGCATGGCAACCGGATCCGCAATATCCGCCAAGCCTGCAAAGAGCTGAACTGTACCGTGGCGATTCTGTTGGACACCAAAGGTCCGGAGATTCGCACAGGCAAGCTGCAAGCTGATTCCTATGAGCTGGTTCAGGACGAGCAGATCGTCTTAACAACGGAAGAAATTATTGGCGACAACAGAAGGCTGTCCATCACGTACAAAGAGCTGCCTGATGATCTTCATATCGGATCCACGATCCTGATTGACGATGGTCTTATCGGCTTGACAGTAGTGGATATACGCGGAACTGAGATTGATTGCCGCATCGTGAATGGGGGGACCATTAAGAGCAAGAAAGGCGTTAATGTTCCTGGGGTCAAAATATCACTCCCCGGCATTACTGAGAAGGATGCCAACGACATCATATTCGGAATTGAGCAGGGTGTCGATTTTATCGCCGCTTCATTCGTACGTAAAGCGAGTGACGTGCTTGAGATTCGCCAGCTGCTTGAGCGTTATGATGCTCAGCATATTCAGATCATCTCGAAGATCGAGAATCAGGAGGGCGTAGCTAATCTGGATGAAATTCTGGAGGTGTCTGACGGCCTGATGGTTGCGCGCGGTGACTTGGGTGTTGAGATTCCGGCAGAAGAAGTGCCGCTTGTGCAGAAGAATATGATCAAGAAGGGCAATTACGTAGGGAAGCCAGTTATTACGGCTACGCAGATGCTTGATTCCATGCAGCGTAATCCGAGGCCAACACGTGCTGAAGCAAGTGACGTTGCCAATGCTATCTTTGACGGTACAGACGCTATTATGCTGTCCGGTGAGACCGCTGCGGGCAAATATCCGATTGAATCGGTTCAGACGATGTCACGAATTGCGGAGCGTGCCGAACATGCCCTCGATTACAGAGAGATGTTCGTTAAGCAGAGCTCGGCTCAACAGCGCACCATCACAGAAGCGATCAGCCAGTCTGTAGCGAACTCTGCTCTGGATCTGGAAGCCAAAGCGATTATTACACCTACGGAGAGCGGATATACGGCTCGTATGGTGTCCAAATACCGGCCTAAATCGGCGATTCTGGCCGTAACTCCGAATGAGCAGGTTATGCGTCGTCTTTGCTTGATTTGGGGCGTCATTCCGATTCAGGGTGAGGATGCCCGCAATACGGACGAGATGTTCCAGCTTGCTGTCGACAATTCCATGAAAGCCGGATTAATTCGACTGGGTGATCTTGTGATTATCACAGCGGGTGTACCAGTAGGACGTTCAGGTACTACTAACCTGATGAAGGTTCACCATGTGGGTGAGCTGATTGCCAAGGGCCAAGGGATCGGCAGCCAGTCTGCCACAGGAAAAGTCGTAGTCGCACGCACCGCTGAGGAAGCGGTAGAGAAGATGACACCTGGAGCTATCCTGGTCATGGTTGCAACAGATAAAGAGTCTATCCGCGCATTTGAGCAAGCCTCTGCTGTTATTACAGTGATGGGCGGTATTACTTCTCACGCTGCGGTTGTGGGACTCAGCCTGGGCATTCCGGTTATCGTAGGGGTTAACGAGGCTCTGCATCTGATGCATGATGGCATGGAAGTGACCGT
>JARBUQ010000386.1 GCA_029239545.1 Paenibacillus sp. | reverse complement strand
GACAAGTCCAGCTGCTCGACCGTTTTGCCATCATCCAGAAAATGAAACGGAGCATCCAGATGAGTTCCTTGGTGCGTGCTCATCGACAGCTGGCTAATGTTATATCCAATACTGTCGATCGTATTGTGTACAATCACCGCGCATTTCGGATCATAAGCAAAGGTTGGGGCAGCATGATAAATATCCATCGATAAATCAATCAGCTTGCTTGTCATTTGGTGGGCCTCCTTATTATTGGAATCCATTAAGATAATATCTTATTGGTGAAAAATTAATACCAAAAGATATATCCAATTTCCGATTAGCAATACGGTTAATTTTCTGTAATTGACTTACACTAAATATAATAGCGAATTTGGATTTAGAATATCAACAATTATATAATATGTCAATATATCTTTAAGTCCAATTTTTCGCTAATATTGATATGTCAAACATGATCTTGTATACTTTTAGTAGTTTTAACGCAGTAAACCTCTGAAGCCTATCCCTTCAGATTGTCTTTGGCGGTTGTGTGATGCTGTCCATCCGACACCGTTAGGAGTACTTACACTTGTTCCAACAAATTCGGAACAACAAGATGTAATCAGGGGAGCACATAGACGATGAACTCAAGCAAGCCACTATATTCGCAAATACAAGATTATATTGTACAGCAGATCGAAAACGGATATTGGCCGGAGAACCATCAAATTCCGCCTGAACGCGAAATTGCAGATCAATTCCGTGTCAGCCGCATTACGGCCAAGAATGCGATGTTGGGGCTGGTGAACGAAGGAGTATTATATCGACATCGGGGCAAGGGAACATTTGTCGCCGCAAGAAATCCCGATATTCAAATAAGGGAAGCGACAGCACCGTACGTTACGGCATTACAGCCGAGGAAGAAAATAATCGGTTTCATCATGCCTTGGATGGAATTTCACTATTCCTCCCTATTGATCTCAGGGGTGGAAGCTGCACTCGGTCAGCTTTCTTATCATTTTCTTTTTAAGCGCATCACTGACCGTGAAGAGGAATCGAAAGCGATTCAAGCGTTTCTAGACATTCCAGTAGACGGAATAATAATTGTAGCCAGTCAAGGAGAGCAAAATTTCAATGACGACGTAGTAAGATTGGTGCTGAACAAGCATCACGTCGTACTCGTGGAGAGAACGATGCGCGATATCCGGACGAACGGAGTCTACTGCAATACGAAGGAAATTGGCATGCTGATGGTCGATTACTTGTACAAGCAGAAGGCGAAGCAGATCGGGTTGATCACCTATCCTTCCTTGTACACGATCGGGGTCAGCGATCGTATTAACAGCTTCCAATCAGCACTTGTGCAGAAGGGACTCGAACCTTTGCCCGAGCAGAACATCCTCTCGATTTCCCCGCGCATACTAGAGGAATTGAACAGGGATGAAATTCCTCCTGAAATTATGGAATTTCTGCATATGAATAACAAGCTCGATGCGATTGCAACTGTCGACGCGCTGCTGGCGCAATATGCAGGGATGGCGTGCATAAAGCTTGGGCTGACGCATATGAAAATCATTTGCTGCGACCAACCGCTGTTCCATCCGGACTGCCTGTTTCCGGTCGCTTATATTGATCAATCTCCGTTTGAGATTGGCACCATCGCGGCTAAGATGATGGCCGACTCCATCGAGAACAAGGCCGATACACGGAAACATATGATTTCTCCCCGTCTGGTAGAAATTTCACCTAATAGACGGTAGTTGCTCGGACAATGGGCATGTGGTCGGACTATCATCACGCAACGCAACGCCACACCACGCGCGTGTGCATCCAGCGACTGAATAGAATGCAAACAAACCACCCAAAGGCACACTGAAGTGCCAAGAGGTGGTTTGTTGTATTCATAAATGAAAACTCATGTCTAGTCGTTCTTATCACCTTGCATGCTATCATAAGCTGCAGCAAACGCCTTCGCCATGCTCTGATCGATTCCGGCCTTCAAGCTTCCCTTGAGCCCGTATTCAACCGCGGAGCCTTCTGCTTCATATCCACCCTCCGAGATGATTTTGTCATCCGGAATATAAGCGGTGGAATCCGCGTAACCGAAGAACAGCAAGGTTATATCAGGGAACAACAGCTCCAGCTTGCGCTTCACTTCATAACAAGGTTCCCCGCCCATATAAGCAATATAAAGGCTGCTGCTCAGCCGCACCAAACCTGCCGGAAGCCAGATGTGCTCCTCCATTGCATCATAATTGTTCAGTACCTTTGCAGCCATACCTTTTAATCCAGGCCATGATGCCGGATCTTCAAAAAGCTTGGTGACGTGTTCTTTAGAAAAGGGCTCCAGCTCGAGCCTGATGCTAAACTGACGTGCAGCCAAGTCCAGCTTCGCAGGAGTCAACGCTCCAGAAGTGGAGCATAATCTCTTAATGCTCAGCGTGATCGAAGCCGCCATCTCATCCACTTCATCATACGTACAAGTGATGAAGGAGCCGCCGTAAGCGGTAGCCTTCGGCCTGGTGTTCCCACCCGCGCCTTGGAAGAAGATCCCGAGTGCTCCAAAATATTCGGCCTCTAACAAATGACAGATGCGCCCAGGATAGTCGCCGGACAATTGCAATGTATCTCTGACTGTTACCGGATGACAGGCATAGTTGAACAAAATCGCTTTGGTTCTGCCTGTCGAATCCAGCACCCTCAATACATGCAGACGATCATCCTTCTCCCCTTCGGGGTTCGGGCTATTCTGCATCTCACCGTCTATAAGCCTTCTTCGGTTAATATTCCAGTCGCCCGTCACACTGCCATGCTCTAACGTTCCCTCGAAACGATTCACCATCGCCCGGGCAATGCAGCTCTTGATGCGATCGAACAGGAAGGATTCGTACGCCTCTGAATGCTGGCTCGCATCATCATAACCTTGGAGAGCAGGTCCGCCATGCGTATGGCTGTAACCTAGAAACAGACTGTGCTGTGGAATTTCGTACTGCTCTTCTACCCATTCCTGCAGCCTCGTCGTTAACGAGTAGTCATGGAACAGCAGGTCCAAGGATACGAATAACAGCGGATTCAGGCCATCCTCCATATAAAGCGCCCGAACGTACAAATCATCATGAATCCCTTGAAACGGTTTATTGAAGAAGGTGGAATACCCTCCCATGAAAGTAAGCTGATCGGGTGTTATAATATCTTTGGCCATCCCAAAACGCATGGTCTGCTCCTCCTGTCCATTCCTTACTTATGATGATGAACTACGGGCTGCCCTGGAATGCGATCAGGCCAGTTGGCGACACAAATATATTCGAAATCCTCTTCCGAAATACATGTTGCCTGGTGCTCCACATCACGCGGAATGTAGACGACATCGCCGAAGCCTACTTCATGGACGCTGTCTCCCAGTTTCAAGCTGGCACGTCCACCCATAATAATATATACTTCCTCTTCATCATCATGATTTCCTACAGTAGTGGATTGATTCGTTTTGAGCCGTACATAGTTGCTGGAGATCGTCTCTGCTTCACTTTCTTCCAGAAAAGTAACGCCTTCCCCTTCATAACCTGCTAGCTCGGACAGTTTTTTGACAAATGCTTTGTGCATGGTGGTTCCTCCGTTTATAGTGGGATTAGTTGACTACAACCTGAGTATACCGGAGCCAAACAAAGTGCAGTACCCACTTGGAAGACATCATTCTCTTAAAAATGTCACATTCGTAAGGTTTCGATCAATGAAGCAGTGAATATGACATGGAAACTTGTCACCCCTCGAGAGATTCTACTATAATTAAATTACCTCGCTACCACTGGGCAGAAAAGGGTGACCTCATTGAAGAACGAATCTTCAGAGAACTATAATATCAAAACCAGAATCGGCTCGCTGTTATTCGATATTTATTTGGATGGTTCTTTTCTGTCAGCTGACGCTCCGAGTCGCTCGAATCGCCACAATCATTCTATGGTAGAGATTCATTTCATTCTCTCCGGCAGTGGGCGCCTTGTATTGAATCGTGAAGAAATTACGCTGCTTCCCCAGCATTTCTATGTTATCCCGCCCGGTCTCTATCACGCCATCCTAGTAGGCAAACATGAAACATTAGGCAAATATACGTTTCGCTTTGAATATGCAGAGCTGAGGGACGGGGATTCCTTTTTTCCAGTAGATGAGGTAGAAGCCTTGAAATCCGCTTTGGCGAATATTCAATATGCCGGAACTCCGGATCATGATGGGAATATCCCAATCCTGCAGCAAATTATTCGCGAGCTGGAGCTTCGTCCGTTAGGTTATTACGCCAAGCTGCAGTCCTGTTTCAACCAGATTCTGGTCCATGTACTGCGTTCCAACAGCTCACTAGCTTCCGGCTCCTACCATATACCGAACCGGATGAGTGATGATCAACGCAGTCATATTATCGATCAGTATTTTGATCAATATAATACGAATTTAACTCTTGAGCATCTGTCAGAGCTTCTTCACCTGAGCACACGTCAGACTAACCGGATTTTAAGACAGATGTACAACACCACGTTTCGCGATAAATTGGCGGACATCCGCATAGAGGAAGCCAAAGACCGGCTTAGGAATAGTAACGATTCCATTACGTTAATCTCAGAGCGGCTTGGATTCGCTTCCCCTTCATTCTTCAGTACTTTGTTCAAACGCAAAACAGGTGTGACACCACATATTTATCGCAAAACAACAATCCCCGCCCTATCGGCTCCATGATGAGTTGGATTCGATATCGCGGGGATTGTTTCGTTTGTTAATAGCTCCAAATCTCCAGAAGCCGGTTGATCGCATGAGCTCTATGACTGATCGAATTTTTCTCTTCCACGGTCAGCTGTGCCATCGTCTTCCCGTATTCGGGCACGAAGAACAACGGATCATAGCCAAAGCCGTTCTCGCCGAGCGGCTGGTCAATGATCCAGCCGTCGCTTGCGCCCTCCGCGAGCAGCGTCTCGCCGCTCGCGGGGTCGTGCACCGCGAGCGCGCACACGAAGCGCGCCGCGCTCAGCGCTCGCGCGCCAGCGGCCGCGAGCTGCGCCTGCGCCGCCAAGAGATCACCAGCCTCCGCTGGTGATCCCTTGGCGCTTGGCGCGTGCGGC
>JARBUQ010000385.1 GCA_029239545.1 Paenibacillus sp. | reverse complement strand
ACGATTCTCCCGAGGTACATGACACCGATGCGGTCGGAGATGTAGCGCACGATTCCAATGTCATGGGCGATGAACAGATACGTCAGCCCAAGCTCCTGCTGCAGCTTCTTAAGCAGATTAATAATCTGTGACTGGATAATCACATCCAAGGCCGAGACGGGTTCATCGCATATCACAATGCGGGGATTCAGAATTAACGCCCTCGCTAACCCGACCCGTTGGCGTTGACCGCCTGACAGCTCATGCGGGTAGCGAAAATAATAATCCGTATCCAACCCTACCTTGCGCAAAATATCGATGCTTTTGGCTTCGCGTTCTTGTCGATTGCCGATGCTGTGAATCGCCAGCGACTCCTCGAGAATGCTGCCGATTCTTTTGCGCGGATTGAGAGAGGAGTAGGGGTCCTGGAATACCATTTGCAGGTCTTGACGGACCTTCCTCAGTTCTCCGGAGGATAGCTGCAGCAAATCCTGATTGTTATAATGAATCTCGCCAGCGGTTGCCTCAGTTAACCGGATTAAGGTTTTGCCGAGTGTGCTTTTGCCGCAGCCGGATTCTCCAACCAGGCCGTAGGTTTCTCCTTCACGCAGATGAAAGGAAACATCGTTAACAGCCTTAACGACCCCGGGCTTCCAGCCAAAAGCAGGCTTGGTCCGGTAGTAGGTTTGCAGATGGTTAACCACAAGCAAGGGCTTCGCTGTCTTCTTATCTAGTGCTGTCATAGCTGTCAACCTCCTGATCCTTCGAATTGTCCGGCATACCAGCAGCGAACGGCGTGGTCGGGGTCTGCCTGGAGAAGAGGAGGGGCGCTGCTCCGGCATTTGTCGTTGGCATAAGCGCATCTTGCCGCGAATCGGCAGCCTTGTGGAATATTAAGAAGCGACGGAACGTTGCCCTCTACAACGTGAAGCGGCTGCGTACGGTCGCCGTCGATGCGCGGAATGGACTTCATCAGGCTGATGGTGTAGGGATGCAGGGGACGAGCGAATAACTTCTTAACGCTGGTCTCTTCCACAATTTGCCCGAGATACATAACGACAACGCGATGGCACATCTCCGCAACGACACCCAGATCATGGGTGATGAGCATAACACCCATTCCGAACTTCATGTTCAGATCCCGGATGAGATCGAGAATCTGAGCTTGGATCGTAACGTCCAGTGCAGTAGTCGGTTCATCTGCGATAAGCAGACGGGGCTGGCAGGCCAGCGCGATCGCGATCATCGCGCGCTGCCGCATCCCGCCTGAGAGCTGATGCGGATATTCACTCATTCTTCGTTCCGGAGAAGGAATTCCGGTTAGCTGAAGCAGCTCAATTGCGTGTTGACGGGCTGATCGGCGTGTCAGCTTGCGATGCAGATGCAGTGCTTCAACGATCTGGCTGCCGATGCTTTGCAGAGGATTCAGGGAGCTGAGCGGGTCCTGAAAGATCATGGATATTTCGTTGCCGCGTACGGATTGCATCCTCGACCGAGAGGCTTTCAGCAAATTTTCTCCGTTGAAGCGGATCTCGCCTTCGTATCGGACTGTACGTTTCTCATCGAATAAGCGCAGGATGGATTGGGAGGTTACGCTTTTGCCGCAGCCTGATTCTCCGACAACACCTACGAATTCTCCAGCCGCCACATGAAACGATATACCGTCTACAGCGGTAACCCGGCCTTTTTCCGTAAGAAAATGTGTTCTCAAATCCTGCACTTCTAGCAAGTGAGCTTGTTTCATAACGTTTCCTCCCCTCCGATGATGTGTTTGCTGTTATTTGTCACTGGTCCGATTCGTATGCGGGTCCAGAAGATCGCGCATGCCATCGCCGAGCATGTTGAAGGCCAGAGCCAGAACAAGAATGGCGATCCCCGGGAATGCCGTCATCCACCAGGAATTGTAGATGAACATCTTACCGTCGATCAGCAAATTACCAAGACTGGGTGCTGGAGCTGGAACGCCTGCTCCCAGGAAGCTTAGAGCCGCTTCAACGATGATCGCTTCGACGAAGATGAAGGAGGTCTGCACAACGAGCAGCGAAATCGAATTCAGCGCAATATGTCCCCACAGAATCCGTGTATGACTTGCCCCTAGCGCTTTCATGGCTTCAATATAGGTTTGCTCGCGCACGACCAGCGCGTTCGAGCGAATAACCCGCGCTACATGTGGTGTAATCACCATAATGAGACAAAAGATCAGGTTGCTGATGCTTGGACCGAGCATGGCCATAATCGCTAACGCCAGCAGAATGCCGGGAAAAGCCATGAGACCATCGGATATCCGCATGAACAAGTGGTCCAGCCAACGGTAATAAGAGGCATATAAGCCAACGATCAAGCCGAGAAACGAAGCTCCAAAGGCTACGCTGAAGCCGACCAAAGCCGATATTTGCATCCCGTAGATCGTCCTGCTGTAGATGTCTCTGCCGAAGTTATCGGTTCCGAAGAAATGCTCCGCGCCGGGCTTCTGGAATCGTTTGGATACATCGAGCTGATAAGGATCATGAGTTGCGAACAACGAGGGAAACAACGATACCACTATAATGAACAGCAGCAATATACTCCCGAAAAATACTCCTTTATTGGCGACGAATCGCCGTATGAACAGCTTGCGCTGCTGCTGGTGCAGCGAATGGCGCCGATGAGTCAGCTGCATATCTTGTAAAGTGGTGGTGTTGTCGATCGCCATGGATTGGTTCCTCCCTTCTAGCGATTTAACCTGACTCGAGGATCAATAATAGCGTAGAGCAGATCAACGATCAGATTAATGATGACAGTCATGAAGGCAACAACCAGAACGACACCCTGGATAACCGCGTAATCCCGCCGCTGCACGGAATTGACCAGCAGCTGTCCAAGTCCGGGAATATTGAAGATGGTCTCCGTAACGGTTGCTCCCGCGACAAGTGATCCGAATGACTGGCCCACGATTGTTAGAATGGGGATCAAGGCGCTGCGCAGAGCATGACGGTATATAACGGCCCATTCCTTAACCCCTTTGGCACGAGCTGTCTTGATAAAGCCTGCATTAAGAATTTCCAGCATGGAGGATCTTGTAATACGTGCAAGAAAGGCAGAGTGAATGACTCCAAGTGCAACCGCTGGCAGAATAAGATGTTTGAGATGAAGCCATAGGCCATCGCTGATCGGTTTGTAGCCTGCGACCGGGAACCATTTCAATTGAACGCCGAACAAGAGCATAAGAAACAAACTAAGCAGAAAACCAGGCACGGTGATGCCGAAGAGAGAGAAGGTCATCACCGTTTTATCAGCCGCTGAGCCTCGTCTTGTTGCGGCGAATATACCTAGCGGAATAGCAATTACAATCGCAATAATCTCAGCGAGTACAGCCAGTGACAAGGTAGGACCCATCCGGTCTAGGATAGAGACGGCTACGGACTGTTTCATGAAGAAGGATGTGCCCAGATTGCCTCTTAATACTTCTCCCATCCATGTGGTATATTGCTGCAGCATAGGAGCGTTCAAGCCCATTTGCTGACGCAGCTTCTCTACATCTTCCGGCGTCGCTCCGTCTCCGAGCATAACCTCTGCCGGGTCGCCCGGGATTAAGTAGATGATGAAGAAGACAACAACCGACAATATAAGGAGAACAGGTATTAAATACAACAGGCGTTTGAATATATAAGCGGCCACTTTTATGTCCTCCTTCTTGTACAGATCCGCTGTCGATTGCCGGTTTGCCGGTTATTTCTTAAGCACCTTGGTATTCCAAAGAATAGGGCCTTCGAAGAACTGGAATCCTACAACATTATTACGAACGGCAGTGTATGTGTAATATTCTCCAACCTTGATGGCAGCCAAATATTGTTGACGCTCATAGGCGTGTAATTCATCTGTGGCTTTGCGCTTCTGATCCTTGGAGATGGCAGCGGTAGTGGCTTTCACCAAATCCTGCAGCTTTTGATCCTCCGGCCAGCCATACGTTTTACCCAGGAACAGCAGTTGGGAAGGGCTCGGCTGCAAAGCGAAGGAACCTACATAAATATCCCATAGCTTAGGGTCTCCGCGTTTGGCTATCATAGTGGTGAAGTCATACACGTCGAGCTTTGCTTTGATGCCGATCTTCTCAAGCTGATCCTTAACAAGCACAGTTGGATTATAGAAAATACCGCCAGAATCGCGTGTCGTCAGGAATGTGATTTCTTCGCCGTTATAACCCGACTCTTTTAACAATTGCTTTGCCTTCTCAATATTTTTCTGGTTGTAAGCCTCTTTGCCCACTTCACTGTACCAATCTGCATTTTCCTTAATGACGAAGCTGGAGTTCAAACGGAACAATTCGGGGTCGGAGGTCGAACCAAGCATAACCTTCTCATTGTCGAGTGCCGCTGCGACCGCTTGACGGAATTTTACATTGGAAGGAATTGCTGCCTTCTTGTTAAAAACGATATCAATTTCTGAGGAAAGGACTTTTTGCAGATTGACATCCTTCAACGCCTTCACCTGATTCAGATTATCTACGGTCAGCGATGCAAAATCATAAGTGCCAGCCAGGAACGAAGAGAACAAGGTAGAGCTATCCGGAATAAGGTCGAAATAAACATCCTTCACCAGCGCTTCTTTCTTGCCGGTAACACCATCTGCCGGTTTGTCGACTGACTTATAATCATCGAATTTGGTAAGATGCACATACTGATCTTGTTTGTACTCTACGTATTTATATGGGCCTGTGCCGATTATTTCCTTCACACCTTTGGCGTCTGCGCCTTGAATGACTTCTTTGGGCATGATCGCTGCGAATTGCAGGTAGTTAGCCAGTTGGGAAGGGATATCGTTGCTTGGCTGATCGAGATTCAGGACAACAGTGTAATCGTCCTTGACCTCGAAATTAGAGGCGCCTATAGATGTTTTGGCTCGTGCGGTTATATCCTTCCAACGATTCAGTGAGGCGGTAACGTCCTCAGCTTTCATTTCTTTGCCGTTATGGAACTTAACGCCTTTTCTCAATATGAATGTGTAAGTTTTGCCGTCCTCGCTTACATTGTAAGATTCGGCAAGGACCGGGATCGTCTCGTATTTGGTGTTGAAGGCTACCAACTGCTCATAGATATGACGGTCAATATTCGCGACACC
>JARBUQ010000384.1 GCA_029239545.1 Paenibacillus sp. | reverse complement strand
GAGATCATCAAGCGATTGAGCACTACGTTTACTTTTATAACTACCAATAGTTCCGTAAACTCAAACAGCGCGCGCCTGTTGAGTATCGGCACGCGCTGGCTGCATAGCTTTTTTCATTTATCTACTTGAAAGGTGTATGACAATTACTCATTGTCGATCAATGATGAATTTGGTTACGCCTACTCCACAAGATGTATAGGCTTAAAGTCTGTCGGTTTCCAAGGAGCGCCTCCGCCCCAGCCCAAATATACGGATTGGCCGTGATAATTGCGGAAGAAAAATCCACTCAATGTGTCTGTTTCATTAGGATCGACACCGATGGTCGAGAACGGTATCACTTGGATCACATTCCAGCGGTCACTGCTTATTCTTGCGCTGGATGTCAATCCCGTTCCCGTTACGTGTACTGGGCCTGAATCCGGGTTTTTAAGGTAGGTAAAGTTGACTGCTTTCGGATTCGTGAAGAAGCCGTAAAATGAACCTTCCGGGTCACCTGTCACATAGGTTTCCACCGAATCATCAGCATTGCTTGCCCACCATCCGTTTGGTGCAGTGTCGCTTACGACCATCTTCGTCAAATCGCTATCATAATTCTCATAGCCGACATAGAGATTCTCGTCATCCCAGAGCAGGTATACCTTCGTCTCTACGGGTGAGATATTAGTCGTTTTCATGACCAGAAACTCATTGAACGGTTGTGCATCCGTCCATGGTCCTGTTCCGAATTCAAGTGATTGCATGATTTCGCTTTTGGTTGCCGTTGTTTTGACTGCATTCGCAGAGAGGTTAGGCAGATCGGGCACCTCATTCAGAAATTGGCGACGAAGCTCTTCTGGCAGCTCCGCCAAGAATTGGTTAACAAGGACGCCTACAGGTCCGTTGTCAGGTTCGGTTTCCACATAGCTGTTGAGGGCATTAAAAAGAAATAGCTGTACCCCGTTCCATTCCCCTCTCGAGTATCCATGCAAGTCCAATATCGGATGACCCGTAAATTCTTCCAATAATCTCTCCCGCTTCTCTGCCATCTCCAAGCTTGTTCGAATATCGTTCAGCATCTCCAGAGCCGCCTGTTCATTCGCTGGAGGTTGAACGGATTCGCTTCTCGAATAACTGAGTGCGGAAGCCTCATAAAATTCGTAGGAGCGAAGCAGGAGCTCAGCGCGAATCCTCTGCTTATCCGTTGCCGTATTAGCTACAGCCTGCTCTAATAGTTGTCGGCTTACAGTAATATCTTCCTTGGTGACCATGCTTAAATATCGTTGATCAATGAAAGGTAAATAATTGTTTCGAACAGAATCGTCAGCCCATTCACGGTACCAGTCTGATGTGAAAATACGTGTTGTCCAAAATTGCTCCCAATACTCGTAATATTGCTGCAGATAAGGGGCCGCTTCTTCACCAACTGCGCTCACATACCAATCGTTCAACAGCTGGTCAACATTCTGATCAGGGTTCCACTGAAGCTTGGCTGAAACCCATGGTTTAGGTCCTTCACCCCAGTTGGGATACAGCTCAGCCACATGGCCAATCACACCATGCTCCTGTCCGTATTGGTAATTCTCCGCCATCTTGTGTATGTACACACGCGGCACATTATACAACGCACCGTACATATAGTCATAGAAGCCCAGGCTTGTTGCCGCCTGCTGCCAACGTTCTGTATGCTGCATACCGGCAGTCCCGATCAGGAGATCAGCCCAAGACATCCGGTCGTCCGTAATGTAAGGAACGACGTGGGCATTAAGCTTATATAGTGTGCCGTCCGGGTTCATCGGAGGATCGTACATTTCCCTGTAAGCTAGCAGACCAAAGTATTTGTCGGGATGTACCTCGAGGACGCCTTCCGCAATTTTATTCACCCAACGATAATACACATCCGATCGATTCAGCTTTCCAACAGAGTTTGTCTGATCCGGGAAATCTGGGTGTCCGATATTTTCACAATAATTGGTTCCATCATTAATCCCGAGAGAGTATGAGGATGCCTCCGGATTGGCGTTGAAGTACTCTATAATGCGTTGGGTTGCCGCTTCAGCCGTTACATTATTGAAGCACGGCTGCCAGCTGTATGGATGTGTGGGTACAACTCCACCCGCATAATATTCTGGATGATCGGCGAACACTTTCGGATCGAATAAGGTACTCATATTATGATGGAATTGGATGTTATGATGCATGCGATTTTGTTGCGCCCACTTCTGGTTCGCACTCCCGGCCATGCCGAAAAAATGGCGGGATATCGTTGCTGGTTGAATACGGACAAGTTCGCTTGGTACGGTAATCTTAGTATGCTGCGGCACATGTTCCCCGTCTGGCCCCGGCATTAGCCAGCGGACACCCACATAACGCTCCAGGAACTCGTCAACGCCATACTCTGTTGCCCGCGGGGTCGTACCCCGAATTGTAATTGCGTTCTCTTGGGTATCAATAATAAAGCCATGCTCGTTCAGATCCTGCAGTAGTGCCTGGTGTAGCTCATCATCTGCCGGACGACTTGTACTGATATAAATCTTTACTCCGTCGTAATCGGTCGGAACACTATTCATAACTTGCAGCTCAACACCAGCAGATTTTTGCACATAATCTACCAATGGGGCTGCCAAAGCACTCGAGATTTGTTCAAATCCTGGATTCTTAAGGAGATTGCTCTCGCTTCCTTCTTTCTTCAGCTCAGCATCATCGAAATAAACACTGCGAATACCGGTCGAATCCGAATTAAGATAGACGGCTGCGAAGGCTGCCTCTTCCGGTGCTGCTAATGTTATCGATATCCTCGTCCATACCTCTTTGACATTAAAAGATGCGAAACTACTCTTAATCATTCTCTTACTCTGGTCGAAGTATTGGATGTAGAGCACCGGATAGCTGCCAGACTCAATATATGTCATTGCACTTGCCGTATAACTCTCGCCACCAGTAATGCTAACGTGATTACTTATCAATCCCATTGCCAAGTTGTTGTCGTCATCAATGTGTAAGCTGCGATGCCCGGAATAACTTCTAGAATCAACCAAACGCACTTTATTGATCACGTCTCTCCCTACCCGGTCCCAGCCCGATATTACATGTTCACCAGAGGTTTCAGGTACAATGATCACTGCATTGGCTTCCCCATCCTCGACGAGAGTGAGCGGCTCCAATGATGAAGACCCCAACGAGCGAATCACGTGATGAGCATCTGCATCAAGCTGTTCCTTGGCCGCTACCGTAATTTCCATCGCTTCATTGTGCAGGTGCTTCAGGAAATCTTCCATCATCTTAGCCGCTTGTTCGGCGGAGCCTTTCTCTAGATGGTTGAGAGTCTGCTGCAAACGATTGTGTAATTGTTGAGCTAACGGAACGCCGACATCTCCGGATGCTTCATAATTCTCAAGATGCGTCTTGGTAAGATCTGCAATGATCTGGGCAGGATGATCCTCAATCGGTGCTGCAGCTATGGCCCTCGGTCCCGTACTATTGAACAACGGCAAAGCAATTAGAAAGGTCAGCACGAATAGGAACACTTTTCGACTCATCTTCATTCTCTCCCTTACAGTAATTTTTAGAAAATAATAGATTGGTCTCAGTCTAAATAAACATCATAAAAATATCACCTCCTTTTAGATGGCGTAAAATAAAATTCCTGCTCAGCAAGCCGCCTCCTCAGGTCCAACCTGGGAGGCTCTTGGCTTTCTCTAGATGTCGTGTTGCTCAGGTCGTACTTGCAATAACATCAATTTCTATAAGCAGATCATAATTCAAATCACAATAAATGGTGGTGCGGGCTGGAAACGGCGCGGTAAAATAACGGGCATAAATTTTATTGAACTCCTCATACGAACGTCGGTCAGACAAATACACATTCACTTTGACCACATGCTCCAAATCCAATCCCGACGCAATAAGTACTCTGCGAATGTTTTCCATCGTCGTTACAGTTTGTGATTCAATATCGGGTCCAACGACACGTCCTTGATTATCAATTCCACCCTGGCCGGATACATAAACAGCGTTATCTGTTCTTATCCCTTGTGAAAAAGGAAGCTTGGAAAGTTTATGTGGTAATAGTTCTATCTTCATTAAGTAATCCCCCTTGTATGTGTTGTTGAAGTAAGCTATTCGCAGTTCAGGTGTTTCGATTTGTTCTTTCCTATAAAGCGATTCCATGACATGGTTAATCATTCCGCTCGAATACAAAATGCGTTCAGCCGGAAACGGCACGATGCCAGTGATGATGAAATTTTCTATCATACGTGTTAATGTTTCGAAATGAGTGAACGGCCGGCTGTTTTCACTTTCGCATAAAGCCGATACGATCTCGCCTCCACTGCATCGAACAGCAAAACCCCAACCGTCAGTAAGATGGCTCTGCTGGATGACATACCCCCGAGTACCGTCTATGTAATCAACGATAACCAAGACTGCTGGATCTTCGGATTCCTTCGGATGTGGAGACCCGCTCTCGCGGAAATGCACAAGCGCTTCCAGCATGAGATCCTCCGGCCATTCTTGACGTTCCATGGCCTCCCAGACAGATGGCCCCTCCATGGTGCGGATCGCTCGAATGCCGGTTTCACCTCCGCTCCGCCTCTCGGCAAGAGATTGCATCACCTCCAAAGCATGATACCCGTATGCTTCGATCGCAGTCGAATAGCTGACCACCAGAAGCTCCTGCGCAGATTCCAGCAGTTTTGCATCATAAGATGGAACATGCGGTGTATGCGGAATCGATGAACCTCCCATAAATGGAATGCTGCGTTTCTTCAGCTGTTCATACATCCAAACCGTATCCTCGATCTGATAGGATAGAAACTTGTCTGAAAAAATAGGGATACAAATTGCCAATTCGTCAAAAACCTCGAGTGTTTCTTCCAGCAGACGTCGACGCGGGTAATGCTTTCTCTGCCGCTCATCTTCCGGGTAGTCGCCGTGTTCACCAATGATGATGACACCGTCAAGACCACCGTTCGCAAAGGGAATCTTAAGCGTCTCGGCAATCGTCAAATAAATGGGGACACCTGTCCGCGCTGCTCCTTCACGGCTCATATCGTTCTCAGGTACTTGGTCCGTATAAAGCGATACGACTTCGACCCGCGGCCTGTAGTTGAAATCGCCTAAAAGTCTTCCAAGAATGACGTCAGCAT
>JARBUQ010000012.1 GCA_029239545.1 Paenibacillus sp. | reverse complement strand
ATGCTCGACTTTTTCGAGTATCTCGGCCTTCGGAGGGCCCAATCGGCGAGAGATGCTCGACTTTTTCGAGTATCTCGGCCTTCAGAGGGCCCAATCGGCGAGAGATGCTCGACTTTTTCGAGTATCTCGGCCTTCAGAGGGCCCAGACGGCAGTAGCTGAGTAGTAACACTTCTGCTTACTAATCGACCCTTTCCCGTATTTATCCCTATATTAGTTTAGCCAGCTTTATTATTTGTTCAGTTCTCATCGTCGAATCGAAATAAAGCCGGCGATGTGGGCTCAAGCAAGCGGGTGGAAGACGTGGAATAATTCGTTTTACAGCATCAAACTCTTGCGTTTGAACACGATAACCGCACCGCAGAAGCCTATTACCGCCATCCCGATAAAAACCCCCGTGGCCGCTGCAGCCGAGCCGCTCCCTGCCAAGATCTCGGAAGGCTGAAACCAATAAAACACCGAAGCAGGACGTTTCCCCGACAAGCCGCTGCTTAGCTTGCCAGCCAGATCCAACACATAGAATAGCAAAGTTAATCCGCCTGCAAACGCCACCGTCTTCCGTTCATCTCCAGTCAACGCAGCAAACAGCAAACTGTACCCTCCTATCGCCATAAACAACAAGAAACCCAACAAGTGCAGCCGAATAAATGCTGCTCCATTCTCAATCGTTTCTCCAGTCATATAAGCCCCGACGTAGCTGAACACCAGATTGGAAGCTACAACAAGGAATAAGCCAGTCACAATTACAGCAATTACGGTTATTACTACTTTGGCCCGACTCCAAGGTACAGACAGCAAGTAGGCCATACTGCCCTGCTCGATGAAATGAGCCAGCATTCTGCCAGCCAGAGACAAGGTGAATAAGGTCATCAGGATGAGGAAAATCATACTATAATACTGCATGGAGAGAAGATCAGTCACACTTTGGATTGACATCCCCTGATCCACACCGAATGCTGCACGGAAGCCTTCCGGCATATCGGCAACCATATCCATCTTATCCGCGATTGTCTCCTTCATGCTTGGGTAGATCATTGCCATGAGAAGCAAATACAAGGAGGAACCGAGCCCATAGCCTATAATTAATCTGCTGTTGCGCTTGAGCAAAGCTTTATATAATACGAAACTCATTTCAATTCCTCCCTGCCGTAATAATTAAGGAACAGATGCTCAAGGTCCTCTTCAACTGAATGCAGCTTAACTACATTCATGGTTGCCAGTAATCTGAATATTTCATTCCAGTTCCCGTCTGCGTCGAGCTCTGCTACATTGCCCTTCACGGATACGGTAAAAGGCGCTTGGGCCAGCCGTTGCAGCCCACCTTCTTCGTCATCATCGATCGTCACGAACAGCTTTTGCTTGCGGCTGGCCCTTATCGCCTCAATCGTTTCTTCCAGAATCATTCTCCCGTCCTTGATCATTGCAGCGCGATCGCAGGTTTTCTCCAATTCCGCGAAAATATGTGAAGACATAAAGATCGTCTTCCCCTCCCCCTTCTCCTCCAAAATGAGCTCCACAAAACGCTGCTGCATAAGCGGATCAAGTCCCGAGGTAGGTTCATCCAGTAATAAAACTTCCGGATTATGCATAAACGCCGCAACTATGCCTACCTTCTGCTTCATCCCTTTGGACATCTTGGTGATCGGAGTGTTCGGATCGAATTCAAACCGTTCTATAAGCTGCTCACGCTTCCGACTGGAGTTCAGTCCCCGCATATCGGCTAGAAGCTGAAGGAACTCCCGGCCAGTCATTCTCTCCAGAAACATAATTTCACCTGGCAAATAACCAACGTACTTTTTTATGTCTGCCGCATCTCTCCAGCAATCCAACCCGTGCACGCTCGCGGTACCGCTGTCCGCCTGAGCGAATCCCATCAAATGGCGGATTGTAGTTGATTTACCGGCGCCATTCGGACCGATAAAGCCAAATACCTCACCCTTGCGCACCTCAAAAGATACATCAAAGATTCCTTTTCCATTTTTAAAGGCATGAGTCAATCGACTAAGCTTAATCATTTCCACACCTACTTTTGAAATTAATAATGATAATCATTTCAAAACCAATATACATCATCTATTCACTGTTGGAAAGAGTTTTTTACTAAAGATGCGAAAATAGTTCAAAATATGCTATAGTAGGACATACGGAGGTGTGATCTTGAACGGATTTCAGAAACGTACCAAATTGAAAATGGATCGCATTGAGCAATGCGCAATTGAGTTTTTGTCCAAGCCTATCAACGACATCACTGTTGCAGCGCTTGCCCAGCAGGCCGAGGTGTCACAGGTGTCCATCTATAATTACTACGGAAGTAAGGAAGCACTCTTAAAAGAAGCATTAAAACGATTATTCGATGAAAAGCTGGAGGAGTTTAGGCAATTGTTCGAGAGCAGTCTGCCTTTCGACGTGAAGCTGAAGCAGTCGATTCTTTCCAAGCGGCAATCATCCGCCGAAATTCATCCGGATACCTACACGAGCTTAATTGCTGGGGATGCAGAAATGCAATCGTTTATGACCCGCTATTCTCAAGAGCATTCGATTCCCCTCTTCCTTCAGTTTATTCAGCAAGGACGAGAGAGCGGCAGAATACGCGACTCGGTGCTTGACGAGACTCTAATCCTGTACTTGAACTTATTCAGTCAGGTTCTCGCCCATCTGGGGGAGGCTGAGTTCAATCAACTCAATCAGACTTCCACTGCTGAGAGCTTGACCGATATGTTCTTTTATGGAATTTTCAATCAGCATGATCAAGCTGAAGAACAATAATGGAGGCCGCACAGAAGAGCCGCAGACTCGAGGTCTACGGCTCTTTGCTAAGCATGGGATATTCGGGGCATGGGCATCGGTTCTTTACCTAGCTCTGCCCAAATGTATTTCATCAACAGCTCTGTCTTCAATTGTCCATAACGTTCGTCATCCCACACATTGCGGACTTCGTCCGGGTCCTCTTGAAGATCGAATAATTCTCCGTACGTCTGGTTGAAATATACCGTTATTTTATACCTGTCGTTCACATACGTTTTCTGATGAATCGTCGATGGCTCATGCCTGAATTCACAAATAATATGATCTCTCGCCGCCAGCTGCGGATCAAGCCATACATCCGCTTGATTCACTCCTGTCATCGCTCCCGGTACAGGCAAGTCCGCGAAATGCAGGAATGTTGGCGCCAAATCTACAAGAGACTGCATCGATCCTGACACCACTCCAGATGGAACCTTATTCGGATACCGAACGATAAACGGCACGCGGATTAAATCCTCGTAGTGGAACCCGCCCTTTGCTTGCAGTCCATGCTGCCCGAAGAAATGTCCATGGTCGGTTGTGAACACAACGATCGTGTTGTCCGCAATTCCAAGCTCATCGAGCTTATCGAGAATGCTTCCGATGTACTTGTCTGTAAAACTGACCATGCCGTAATATACGGCCACGGCTTTTTTATGGTCCTCCTCCGTCATGTACGTATGAGAATGATAACCATGAATGCCATGGCCCGTCTCCTTATACGCAGTGAAATCAGGATTCCCCTCCTGGGTCATTCGGAAGTGCGGAGGGTTAGCCTCATGTTCACCGGGAGTTACTCCCGGAATCGTCAGCTTGTCAGGATCATACATGTCAGCCCAAGGCTCCGGTGCCAAATAAGGCGGATGCGGATCAGGAAAGCTTGCCCACATGAAGAACGAATCTCCACTGCGATTGTATTCTTCCATCAGTTGGTTTGTGCGATCCGCTATAAACGTATTATAGTGGTATTCCTCCGGAATCGGCCAATGAAACTGCTGTTTCTCATCCATGGTCCCGATAGGCGGAGTGAAATAGTCACGCCAATTGCCGCAGCCCTTCTCCTCCATCCATAGCGCATAGTGCTGCCCCACGAGCCATTCGTTCGCATGATTCCTGACCATTTCAGCACGCTCAAAACCGTAGTAAGGTCCGGTAAAGGATTTCCAAAATTCGAAATCATGCAGCTTATCCCGCCCTTCAAGCGAGGGATATTTCTCCGTAGAGCTTATTGGTTGGAAGTGAGCCTTGCCTATCAAGGCGGTCCGATAATTTTGTTCACGGAGGAGATCGCCCACAGTCACACGGTCCTCCAACAGCTTGGTGCCCAATGTCCATGCCCCGTGTTGACTCGGATACATGCCTGTAATGATGGAAGCCCGAGTCGGTGTACAAGTCGGATTCGGGCAGTACGCCCGCTCGAACGTCGTTCCTTCCCTCACCAGTCTGTCCAGATTGGGGGTGGAGAGCTCGGAGTTAAATGCTCCTATTGTATTCCAATGCTGTTGATCACTCGTTATCAACACAATATTTGGCCGCTTCATTCTGGCTTCCCCTCTCTCTGCATGGCTTGTCCGGACACCGATACATGCAGCGGTGCAAAGGCAGGTTTACCTTGAGCCCCCGTACCCGCCAAGCCTAGCTGTCCCGCACCGCTGACAGCCTCTCGCGCACCATCCAATCCAGGCTCTGCATAACGAACAAACCAACCGTCAAGCTGGGCCTTCATCACAGTCAGCCTATCGCCATAGAGAGGATCCATCGCCAGGTTGCAGCGTTCACCCGGATCGTTCACCAAATCGTATAATTCATGAGGCCCGTAAGGATATCGGTGAATGTACTTCCATGCTTTGCTGCGAACCATGCGAACAGGTCCATATTCGTCGTAGATTACCACATGCTCCCTCTCCTCCATCTCCAAGCCTTCCAGCAGCTGCAGAAAGCTCTTTCCGGGCAGCCTGCCGCTTCCAGGATTGTCGATACCTGCATAGTCCAACAGCGTCGGCATAAAGTCATAACCGCTGACCATCGCCCCGTTCACCTCTCCTTGCTGAATTCGTCCAGGATGGCTGAATATAGCTGGAACCTTCACAGAGGAATCATACATATTAAGCGGAAATGTACCATTGCCTTTACCCCAGAAGCCGTGTTGACCGCAGCTGAAGCCATTGTCACTCATAAAGCAAATAAGTGTATTGCGACTCATTCCAAGCTCCTCCAGCTTGTCAAGAATACGGCCAATCTGGGCATCCATCGCTGATACCGCCGCATAATAACCTATTAGGTTGGCTCGATAATCACTGCCCCAGGGAGGATTCGGAATTGACCACGGATGCGGTGGCTCCTGTTTACTCGATTCAAAGGAACAATCCTCATACATGTCCAGGAACTCCTGTGGATGATTGTTGATCCACGGGCTGTGCGGTGCTGTATAGTGAACACTCAAATAAAACGGCTGGTCGCCCTTGCTCCGCTGTTCAATGAAAGCCAGGGCATCATCGGTAATGACATCAGTGACGTAACGAGGCTCTGTATAGGGGACACCGTCACGAATCATCGGAGCATTGTAGTAAGGGCTGCCTCCTGTCTGGTGTGCAAACCAATGTGTGAATCCTTCCTGAGGCACCATCGTATCCCCCAGATGCCATTTGCCGCTGAGCCCGCAAACGTATCCTTGCTGTGCCAACAGCTCCACATAAGTGGTTTGTCCTTCCAGATATCGGACTGCTTGCTCGCCTATGTTGCCTTCACGAATCCAGTCGTGAACTCCATGCTGAGAAGGAATGCGTCCCGTCACCAAGGATGCCCGTGCCGGAGAGCAAACCGGCGATGTACAAAAAAAGTTCTCAAACCGCATGCCATTTGCCGCTAGCCGATCCAGATTGGGTGTCCGGATTTCTCTATTGCCAGCACATCCCATCGCCCATGCTCCTTGATCGTCTGCTAATAGAACAACGATATTCGGCCTTACTGTGCTTTGCTCCATAACAAGCACCTCCTAAGCAACATAGGGGGGAGGCTTATTGGCCACCCCCAATTGACTATTATTTTTGTGTCTTGTACACCTTTGATACTTCTTCCAGTATTTTATTTCCGCCTTGCTCACGCCATTTTTTGGATAGCTCCGCAGTACCCTTTTCAATATCTATCTTCCCAGTAAGCATGTTCATGAAGTATTGGGTATAAATTTCCCCTACAACCCCGCCAAATTCAGTTTCTGCCTCTGTCGTCACATTAACCAGATTCGTTACCAAATATTTGGAAGCTACACTAACCGAATCTTTCGCACGCTCCGCTTGAGGCTCTGTTTGCGGCAAGTAGTTTTGCGTTAACGGCCACATTACGCTTCCCCATGCCAATGGGTGCGACCAACCGCTCGAAGCAAAGCTGTCTTTAGCCCGTTCTTCCTCGTTATAGACAATTTTGTCTCCCTGCTTGGTGTAATGCACATTTTCGATGCCTAATTGAAGCAATTCCCGGCCTTTAGCAGATAACATAAACTCAATAAATTTAGCTGCTTTTTCCGGGTTTTTAGCGTTCTTTGTAATCGCTGTAAACAGACCGCTCTTTTGCACCCCAGCCATTCCTGCTTTGCCATCAGGACCTGCCGGCGGCCCCATATAACCAAGCTTGCCTTGCGGGTTCACCTTCTGGAGACTCGTTTCGATTCGGTTCACATGCCGGAACAAGTTGGCATCCATCATTCCTGCCTTGCCTTGGTAGAACTTTTGCTCTTTCATCGGGATGTCATTGAGCATAAACTCCGGCTCGATCAGCTTCTCATCCCACAGTTTTTTGATATAGGCCATTCCCTTCTGGAAAGAGGGATGCTCAAATTTCGGTATGACATTCTTGCTCTCGTCAAGCGCCCAATCCCCATAAGGCATTCCATTAGCATAAAATACGAAATCCAAACCTGCTGTTACCGGCTTTCTGGACGTAAATCCATAGGTGTCGTTTTTCCCATTCTTATCAGGGTCCTGTGTTGTAATTGCCTTCATCGTATTATAAAGCTCGTCCAGGTTTGTGGGAGGTTTCAAGCCGAGCGCATCCAGCCAATCCGCCCGATAAGCAAGCATATAGTTGGACTTCTCATTCTCGATAAAAGGATATCCGTAATATTTGCCGTTTACAGCTGTCCAAGACAGATTGCTTTCCAGCTTCTGCTTCACCGTTGGCATTGAGCCTAAATAGTCGTTGATTGGAAGCACAAGCCCTTCTTTAATCCATTGGGATAACGAATTCGAAGGGTAATTGATGGTTACCACGTCCGGGAGATCACCTGTTGCCATCGCTACGTTTATTTTGTCATAAGCATTCTCAGGCACTACCTTCAGAACAAGATCGATGCCTAACGTTTTGTTAATTTCAGCGATAATCCGATCATCAGGTTTGACACCCGCTGCCGCAACGTCACCTGTCGTCATGAATACCAGCTTGGTTGGCTCATCTTTATTGCCGTTGTCTCCCTCAGAAGTGGAGCTGCTTCCGCAAGCGGCGAGCATGGGTACGATCATCGCTGCAGCGACTAAACCGGACATTGTGCTTTTTCTATAAAATTTCATCTTATACCCCTCCGTATTTGTATGATTTGATGGATGCTCGTATCCTACTCTTTGACTGCTCCAAGCGTCATCCCTTGCACGAAATATCGTTGAAAAAACGGATATATTAATAAGACCGGAATAGTAGAAATCATTACGGAAGCCATCTTGATAGATTGGCCAAGCAGGAACGGATTGTCTCCACCGCTCTGATAGCTGGCTTCGTTCTCCATAAGCATGGAGCGCAGGAACAGCTGCAGGGGCCATTTATCTTTGTCAGTAATATACATCACGGCAGTAAAAAACTCATTCCAGCGATTCACTGCATAAAACAGACCAATGGTTGCAATAGCTGGCATCGATAGAGGAATGACGATTCGGATCAGTACGCCCACGTCATTGCAACCGTCTATTTTGGCAGATTCCTCTAAACTCTCAGGAACAGACAAGAAGAAATTGCGCATAATGATCAGGTTATAGGTACTAAGTGCGGTAGGAATAATGAGCGACCAAACCGAGTTCATCAAACCGAATTGTTTTACAACAATATAAGTTGGAATTAACCCTCCGCTGAACATCATGGTGAATACGATCAGGAACAGAACGACCCGCTTTCCCTTCAAGTTCTTCTTGGATAGCGCGTAGGCTGCCAGGATCGTTACGATCATACTGATTAATGTCCCTACCACAGTGATAAAAAAGCTGACACCATAAGAGGACCAGAGCTCTTTCATTTGGAAAATATACGCATAGGCTTCCCATGTAATCGCTTTCGGATACAAATGCACAGTGGAAGCCAAATATTCCTGAAGTGGAATGATGGACACAATGAAAGAATCCCAGAACGGATACAAGGTTATTAAAGCGAGCAAGCAAAGAAACAAATAGTTGCCGACGTCAAATACTTTTGAAGCTAAACCGCGGTTCATTCCATCCCCTCCTGATCCAATTGCGAAGGTCCATCACTCTGAATATCCATAGCTAGTAGACCCCCTGTTCGCCCATCATACGCGCCAATTTATTGGCGATGACTAGCAGAACGAAATTGATCACAGATTTAAACAAGCCGACTGCTGCCGCAAGACTGAATCGTCCTTCGGTAAGTCCGATCCTGTATACATACGTATCAATAATGTCCGAAACGGCATACACAGCCGGATGATACAGCACATAAATTTGCTCGAAGCCCGCTTCCATCAAACCACCGATACGCAGGATCAGCAGGATGATAATCGTGTTCTGGATACACGGAACGGTAATTCGCCACATGCGCTGGAATCGATTCGCACCATCAATAACCGCCGCTTCGTATAACTGCGGGTTAACCCCGGCGAGCGCAGCCATATAAATAATCGTGTTCCAACCAAACTCTTTCCAAATCATCGACCAGACAAGGGTGTCTCTGAAATAACTTTCGTCACTCATAAATCCGACTGCTGATCCTCCGAACGATTCTATTAGCTTGTTGACTACACCCCCGTCCGTGGACAGCAGGTTAATCATGAGCCCCCCCAGGATTACCCACGAAATAAAGTGCGGCAAGTAGACGATCGTTTGCACCGTCCTCTTGAACACAACAAGACGGACCTCATTTAAGAGCAGCGCAACAATAATAGGTAAGGGAAAACCAAACACTAGTCTGTACAAGCTGATGATGACGGTGTTCCATAACACTTGCCAAAACTTGTCGAGCGAGAATAAATACTCGAAATGTTTAAATCCCACCCATTCGCTGCCCAAGATCCCTTTTGTAATACTGAAATCCTTGAATGCGATGACTGCTCCGTACATAGGGTAGTAATGAAAAATTCCATAATACAATAGCGCTGGCACAAGCATCAAGTACAAATACCGAGTTGCCCATACATGACCCCAGAACGCACTTTTTTGTTTGATTGGCTTCTGGGGAATGACCGGTTTCGGCCGTCTTTCGGCAATTACTGCGGGCATGTCGTAGCTCCTCCTCCTTTACGATAGCGTTTACAATAGCAACAGGTGAGCGCTCTCATACACTCACTCTTTTGCCTTGCACATTTATCATAGGGGATCAGCTCGACATGCGAATAGAATCAGTTTGCGTTAAAAAGGTTCAATTCTTCATAAATTGGAGGTATCATTTGTTCGGATCAGTAGCATTTTCGGAGTCGGAACCGTTTTCCAGCCGTTCGATTATATTTTGGTTCCGATATTCAGTGGGTGTGATACCAAACGTTTTCTTGAAAGCCCTTATTAAATTAAGCTTCTGTCCGAATCCGCTGAGCGAAGCAATACCGATAATTGTTTTGTCCGTTTCCCTGAGCAGCCTGCAGGCTTGATCCATCCGGACCTCCGTTACATATTCGATAAACGTTTTTCCTGTGCTGTCTTTGAACAGCTTACTGAAGTAGTTCGCATTCATGTATAACGTATCCGCCACGGATTGGAGAGTCAGAGGCTCGGACGCATGCTCTCTGATGTAGGCGCTCACCTTCAGCATCATATCTGCGTTTTTATTGTCACGTTTACTCTGGATAAAAGTGTATGTTTTCACCAAAATCGCATCGAACCATTCACTTATTCTAGGCAGCGTGGATTGCTTGCCATACTCGTGGTACATATTGTAATGGTTGCCGAATACGTCTTCGATCTGCCCATTCCATTCCAATATTATGCTGACGATGCTATTGATAATATGGGTCAAAATCATGTTCTTGTAATGATAGCCGAGCTGATCGTCCCGACTTAATTGGTCCATGATTTCATTCTTAATATGTTGTGCTTTATCCAGATTCCCGCTCTTCAGTTCATTAACCAGCTTGTCTGCTTGAGCCCGGTAGGCGATGAACAGGTTGCGATTGACGTGATTGAGCATCAGGTCCTGGATAGAGACGATACTGCCCGTGCCACCGATTCTTTCAAGCAGAAGTGCTTCCAGCGCTTCTTCATAAGAGAGTGAAATCTCGGAAGCTTTCTCATAGTAGCCGCCGATTCCAACCGACATCTTGATCCCGGTTTGTTCCTCGAAGGCATTCCGTATGCGCATAGCGGCGTTTTTAGCTAATTGTCCGGCTATCTCCTTAGTCACGCCTTGTTCGAAATTCATTAGAACGACATCATGCTTCTGCACTTGATTGATGAAGGCCCCTCCGCCGATCTCCACAATGGCTTCCTCACATATGGTCCGGACCTGATAGGGAAGTATGCTTCGAAACGGCTCCTGGGAGCGGTCGGTGTCTTCAGGCGCGTCAATCCGAAGGACCATGACACAGAGCCGCTCGGGATGAAGCGAAAGCCCGTAATACTCGATTTGCCTGGCGATCTCGTCATCAGCCGGCGGTTTGCCCAGCAGCAGATGAAGCAGGAAATGGTCGCGCAAAATAATTTCATTCTCCCTGAACTTCATTTGGAACTCTTCGTTTTCTTCCCATAGCTTATCTAACGAGCCCCTAATATAACTGAATTCGTCCTTATAACCTGCTGAATTCATTCCGGGTTCAAGCCGCTGATCGATCGCCTGCACCATGCTTCGAATCGGACGGTAATACCTGCCTGAAACGAGCACCATCAGAAGCAGACCGATGATCAGGCAAAGACCGGATACTGTTAGCGTTGCTTTAAGCACAGCGGTTGATTTTTTGAACACTTCCCTGGAAGGGTTGAACGCAACATACTTCCAGCCGTTTTCTTCCGATATAACATAGGACACGAATGTACTGGTTCCGTTCAAATCCTGAATAAAGTACCCATTGCCATGGTCTCCCATTTGCTTGGCATCCGCTTCGAAATGTGTGTAGAGCAAGCTTTTGTCCTTATAAGAAAGCATGTCGCCCGAGCGATTGAGAATCGCGACATTCCCGAGCTTCCGATTGTTCGTATTCACTACGGCACCATATAACAAATCCTCTTTCACGTTTACAACAAGCACACCTGATTTGTTGTAGTTGTTCAACGGTACGCTCATCATATAGCTGAGAACGTTATCAGTCGAACCGTCAGCGTAAACAATGGATTGAGTGTCATACCATAGCGAGGTTGCCTTGTCCTGCAAAAAAGCTTCAATAGCAGATTCATACCAGAAGCCGGAGAAATCTGAAATCCCTGAGTTGGAAACGATTTTTTCGTTAGTATTGCTGTATAAGTAGATCGAGTGAATGTAGTTCGAGGATGTTACTTTATCACGAAACAGTTCGTTTATACCTTCCAAAAACTGGTATTCCTCATTCATATTCCACTTGAGCCATACCGCTCTCTGAACATTTCGATTCAATGCAAGCGAAAAAGCCATTTTCTGTACTTCGCCCAGCGCCAACTCCACGATTTTTTTCGTTTGTCCGAGCACCTCGGCATTAGACGCATACACTTCTTGCTTCAGCATTCGATTCACGTACCCATATACAAGGGAACCGATAATAAGGGTGATAAGGACGACAGCAATACACAACTGCTGCATAAGTCGAATAAGAACCGTTTTTTTCATACGCCCCCAGCATCCCCTTCGTCATTTGTATGACGATTATAGCATAGCCTGTTCCTAATCGCCGATATAATGTCTTCCAGTAAACCTACGAATATAAAAAGAAGTGAAGCAAGGAGCTGCTCCACTTTTCATTCGCTCATCTATTATGATCCCGCAACAAATCGATTTCTCATTGCAAACCTATCCCCTGGCTTCACATCAATAAGCATTTGCTTGCCCGCATAGGGCTGTGTCGATTTTCCGTGCTGAACTCGAGCTTTCTCTGCACCCAGCCAGCCTTCTTCACCGCGAAATAAGGTAATATCCGCCCAGAAGGTCAGAAGGTTGCCTGCAAGCTTCGGTTCTCTGATGTAATAAGGAGATGGTTTCTTATAACTCTCTGAGTCGATGAAGCCTATATGATTCTGGATCTGCTCGACTCCTGTCCAATCCCCATCCAAGAGAACACAGATTCGGCGCTGCTCGGCCTCAACCTCTACCACGGTCCCCTGCCACACAGCCTCGCTTCGTTCTTGCTTCCAGTCTCCCGAAGCCGCTACTGTGAAGCCGATCGCTTCTGCTTGCAGCAGCTCTTCACCACGGTATCTCAGGAACAGCGTCTTGGCATCCGTTGTATGAATGATGCCAAGCTCATCCCGGAAGCTCACTTCACGGCCTGCATCCTGAATCATGATCAGGATATCCCGAACTCCATCTGGATGGTTCACGCATATTCCAACTGGTGGAAACCGTTCACTCGTACTGATCCTATCGGCAGCACTATCCTCAATAAGTTGCATTGGGGTAATGGATTCAAGGAAAGGAGTCCCTTCAAAAGGCTCCATAACGGTTGTGAACGACGCTGCATGCTTCCCGGCATCCGGGTGCTCATCCCGCAGCAGCACAAAGCTATCCCACGCCGACTTGCTCATCTCCTGTCCGCCCTTCTCACCAAGGCAGGCTATTAGCTCTCGAGGCTTATCGTTCATTGCTGTAATCTTAAGGCCATATCCGCCATATGGATAGGTCCAGGATACTTGTTTATCGACCTTGGCTTTACGCACATCCTTCATCCAGCCATAACCCGGCTCGCTGTACAGGGGAACATCCTCTCCCGCAAGCGTGCCACTCATGGAAGTCCAATGTTTCGCACCCTCAAAAGCAATATCATCCAGTTGAACATCTAATCCGTGCGTATTGTAGTCAAATCGAGTTCCATTGGACACGTAATACTGATCGAGCACATAAGCGTCCACACCATTGGGAGCCTGTATTAAACAGGTCCACCGTTCATAATGGCTTCCCGGATAAGCTTCTTTATTCAGCATTCCTGATATCTGGATAAACGTCCCTTCATAATGCTCAAGCTGGATGGAACTTGACGCCTCCTGATTCCGGCCATCAATGAGAACCACATTACATGAAGCAGAGTGCAGCTCCCATTGCGTGATTTTGGGGCCAATCCAGATATACGGATATTGTCCTCCATGAGCCAGCATATGCACACCGAAAGCCCCGATCCACAGCCCTAATTTATCTCCGTGACAATGAGGCAAGGTGGGCTGCCCGTACAGGACGACATGTTTCGTATTATAAGCAGACGTGCCGGTTCTTAATATGCTGATCTCCGAATCCTCAAGCAGAAATGAAGGCTGAACAACCTCCTTTTCCGTTCTATAGGAAGCAAGCTCCTCCTCTGACAGGGCGTTTGCAAGAACCAGAAGAGAACTGTCTACCCCTCTTCCATTTAGCTGACATACCTCCACTCTTAGTGCATTAAGCTCTTCTGTGGTATACCTCGCCAGAGCGGGACCTATTACATCGCGAGCAGACGGCATTCTTCTGAAAACAGTCTCGCTTAATGCCTGATACGGGATCAAGCCTCTTCTACGTTTTTCCGAAATCGGCAGCAGATTATCTACAGTAGTATCTCCGAAGGAAGAGGATAAGCTGCCATTTTTATATTTGTAGTAGATTGCAATCGCTTCCTTAACCCCGAATCTGGGATCCTCGTACAGGTTTAAGGGCTCCTGGAACCATTCCTTATCCTGGAACATATAAGCCCAGTCCGGATATCTCATCATCGCACCGGCCATACCTTCTACGTACTCGGAGGAATCATAAGCGTATTTACCGTCACGGTAATAACCGTTCTTGAGCTTGGCGAACAGGCTGAACTTCGAATCGAGCAGGATATGATGCAGCAGCTCACCATTCTGAATAAGCGCAGCAGTCTCCAATTCCAGCTCTAGCAATCGCATCGACCAATCGCTTGCCCCGCTTCGCTCCAATTCGCAAGCATAAATGATATAGGGGATCATTTCTTGCTCCACCGCTCTTCTAAGATCAAAGGGCAGAACCCGCTCTTTGTTCTCCGCATCTGGGAGTCGTGCAAATAACTCCCTCAGCTCCTCGTGGAACAGTTGAATATCGTCAAAAATTAAATCATAAGCCTCCAGCAGATTCTTTTTCCACTCCGTCCCCGTTGTTGAAGGCTCTGCAATATGAACGGTATCCGAGTAGCTTCCGTCATGATACCCGCCATTCATATAAGGATACAGCTCTGCTATGCGGCCAATTAAGATCGCTGCCTTGTAAGCATAAAGAATATCTCCAGTAAGAGCATAAGCCTGAGCCAGGTGGGGGATCGCTCCAGCATATTGAAGTCCAGTCGTCTCCGGGGCAACGGAAGTGTCTGTAATAGTAGGACAATAAGGAGAAGCCATCGCTATACCCAAACGATACTGACGATAGGCCGCTACGAGCATGCACCGTGTGTAGGGATTGGGAAATCCATCCGGTATAAGAAAACCCGAGCCATCATCCTCCACAATGACCTCTTCTCCTGTTGTTGGATTCAGCAATCGTTTGCCTGGGTACCACCATTCTCCAGTTGTCTGATTATAGAATTGGAAGGGAGTTTCTATACAAGTTGCAAGTGTATTGCGGTTGCCTCCGGTCAACGGATCACCGAAAAACTGGCTCGGTGTCATAGCCCGCGGATTGCCTGGAAGAATGAAGTCGAACAATTCCTCGTCTGATTTCAATGCCCAATAGTTGGCTACCTCAATAGTTCGTTCTGCAATTCGGGCTCCCCATTCCGTGTGATGGGCATGGAATCTGGCCCTGTCCAGATCCTCTCTCTTAATACGCATAGAAAGTCCGGACTTCTTAGCACGGACATGCTTCATGATTTCTGGAGGCAGCTTCTGCTTCTCCCACTTCGTATAATAGGTTTGACTGTCTGCTTCCGCTTGCTTCACCAGCAACTGGATCTCTTCAGCGGTCATATCCTTGACAAATATCAGATCCCCCACGCCCTGAAGGCAATATACAGATAATTCGCCCGGGAGCCCTGACCATTTGGACCATTTGCGAGTCCCTTTAGTTGAGCGAATAACATTAAGCCCTATGTAACGTCTTCCTTGCTCTGGTTTGAAAACAAGATTCAATGGAATATTAAACGTGCATTCCCAAACACCGTCATTCTCGAATATGGAATGCCCCGTTACTCCGGATACCGGGGTCAAGTGTATAATGTCGTATTCCATACTCTGTGCCTGTACTTCGCCACTACCTTCCACTGTAATCTGAATGAGGTTATGGGGTCTTCTGCCGGAATGATCCGGGTCGAAGTTTAGCCGCACAATCTCTTTCTGCGGATCGGCATTATGGCTGCGAATTTTTATAACCAAATACTCTGCACAGGTGTACGCCGCGAACTCTGTTCGCTCCGAGGCCGGATTCATAGAATCACCCTCTGTGAAGCTCCCAACGAAATAAGCTTGATCAAAAGAGCTCAATTCTTGAACTAAATAATGAGGATATAATGGTTTCATGGGCAGTCATTACCCTCCCTGATTAATATTTCACGGACAGACGTTCCGCTAAGTGCACGAAAATCGGCTGCTTCTTTAGTTGCCATAGTGAACAAACACCAGCTTACTTTTTGAATGTACATATTAGAATTAAAGCCTTGCTATGTATTAGCTTCCCGGACAGTTGCTGTAAAAAAAGATGGCCACAGCCGACTAGGCTACAACCATCCTGTTCTTGTTCCTGTTTGTACTAGACTTCATCCCAGATGCGTCTTAAGTTGTCCATCCCTGCCTTGGAACCAAATGTAGGAGATTCCTTACCTTCGAATTCAATAGAGATATAGCCATCATAACCGGAATCTTTGATAGCTTTAATAACGGAACGAATGTCAACATCACCTTGACCTACAATTGCACCTCTTAAATAATTTCCACCTGCTGTAGGGAACCAGCCTTCACCCGGATTTTGATGGGATGGACGCAAGTAGAAATCTTTTAGATGGACCATTGAAGCGATCGGCAAGTTTTTCTTTGTTGCGACAACAGAATTCTCATCTGCGCACATAAAATTCCCAATATCCAATGTAGTCCGGTAATTGTCTCTGCCAACAGCATGGACAAGAGCTTGCACTCTATCGCTGCCCTGAACATAATATCCGTGATTCTCCACACTTGTAGTGATTCCATATTGAGCCGCATAGTCCGCGATTCGTCTGCACGCATCCGCCAAGCGGGGAAGGTCTGCGATAAAGTTGACCAACGTTGCTTCCGGAATCGGCCGTGAGGCAACATCATGCCGCATCAGCTTAACACCAAGTGCATTGGCAACATCTACGTGTTTCATTACTCTAACAATCTCTGCTTCGTACGCAGCTTCATCCGGCTGGAGGAATTGTGCGCCAATCGCATAGTCAGATACATCAATTCCATAATCTGCGGCATTTTTACGAATGGCTTCAACTAATGCAGGCTCTTCCGTCAGGTTGATTTTGCCTGAGGAAATTTCCACATGCTCTCCACCATTGTCCGCTACCCACTTTACGATGTCCAGAAACGTCATTTCACCATCAGCTACAGCTCTCGACAAGCTGTATGTACTTAGTCCTACCTTCATGATAACCTCCCGAATGGAATTTAACCTGGATCTAGCATTGTGGAAAATAAATAGCGAAATCTAGGTTTAGTGTGTTCTTCCTGATTGAACTGTAATCGATGATTCCTCTATTCACTATAAACATCCTTAAAGCAAGAATCAAACCCTTTTTTTGCAAAATTCCTCCTCCGCTTCTGGTTTCCCGACATATTGCTATGATTGTGGGTGCTGAACGTTACACTTCATATCCAAGCACCTCATGCAGCCTTCTGATCTGTTGCTCTGGTGGAAGCTTGCGAAGGATCCAATTCCGTATCATAATGGCCGGAGCACTCTCTAGCTGAACCATTCGGGCCATGGCTCGAGACTGACGCACGATCTTCGATGTACGTGGTATTCGACGCTGTTCATAAGCAGCCAGGGCAGCAGCAACAGAAACCGTTGATGTGTCCTGCAGACAATCGGCCAGAACAAGGGCATCCTCCATCGCTTGAGCTCCGCCCTGTCCAAGATTAGGGAGCATCGGATGTGCTGCGTCCCCAAGTAAAGTAACCCTTCCTCTACCCCAACTCGACAATGGTTTGCAGTCGAATATATCATGGGCCAATATTGCCGATTCCTCTGTTGCCTCAATAACAGCCTCAATCGGTGGATACCATCCTTTGAATCTCTGAAGAGCCGTATATTTCCGTTGGCCTTGCTCCGCTTGGGTCCCTTGTGGACCATTCATGGCTGCGAACCAGAACACTTGACCTTGACCCAGGTGGGAAAAGCCAAACCTTTTGCCAGTCCCCCAAGCCTCGAATCCACCACCGATTTCCTTTGAATAGCGCTCATCACTAAATTCAGCTATACCTCGAAGAGCAGTAAAACCCGAGTATCTAAGCGTTGCCTTCCCATGGAGCTTCTCTCTGATCATCGAATGCAGTCCGTCTGCACCAATCAACACGTCTCCAGTCTCAGTCGTTCCATCCTCGAACATAGCGGTCACTTTCGCCTCGTCAGACACCCAATTCACAAGCTTCTTGCGGAAGTATAGGCTGGCTCCTCCTTCCATCAACTGCTCAAACAGGATGGACTGCAGCTTGGTGCGGTGAATCAGATAACTGGGCGTTCCATAGAGCTGCTCCTGCTGATCAACGGGCAGTTCGGTAATCATTGCACCGTTCCATGTCCGAATTTCTGCTTTACCCACAGGGTTTCCCTGCTTCTTGACCTGATCCGCTATTGATTCTATATTGTGCATAGGGTCCTGTGCGGAAGGTTTGCCCAGTTTGTTCAAAGCCTTGATTGCATTTGCTGCAAGAACAATTCCGGCACCACCATCATGAAGTCCATCAGCTTTCTCCAGCACAACTACCTTCCAGCCGTTGTTCTGAAGCGCAATACCCGCACATAAACCGCCAATTCCCGCGCCTATAATTATCGCCTTATTGTTATGTAGATCACTGGTTCCCATATGAAACGATCCCCAATCCGTCTTTCTTTTCTGATCACTCTTATCCATTATAGACTTTTTGGAGAGGATCCGGGTCAGGAATTGAGTTAGCAGCATTCACAAAAGGATAATCAAAAGAAAGGACTGAAATACAATTCGGTCCCTCCTTTTGACTGTATAGCTGCTTTTCGGCAACAGCATTATTCACCAACTGCGGTCCGGTTGAATTCCGCAGCAGCCGTGAAATCCAACTCGGACAGTCCTCCACAGCTCCAGGTAGTGAGCCGCAGCGAAATTAATTTGTACTCGATTGATATGAAGGGATGATGATTTAGCCGCTCAGCCTCTCTTGCCACACGGTTAACGAACTCAATGCCGTCCAGATAGGACGAAAACCGGAATTTCTTCGTTATCCACTTTCCATCGACTCTGTTCCAACCTTCAGCCGAGACTAGCTTTGACTCGATTTCTTCCTCAGTAAGCTTCCTCAATTTGGAGCTGCCCCTTTCTCTCGAACGGTTAGAAGTTTATCCCTTTCCCCTCTCATTATAGCACTCCGATCGATCCAGCCTTCAGCCCTGACTGTCCTGGGAAGAAACGAATTCAATATGTTCAATCATCATCCGCTGAATCCCTATCGGCGTATCAATCTTCACTACACTCCCGGTCGCAGCGAATAACAGCTGCTTGCCAAGTGGAGACAGGAAGGAAATCCGGTTCTCATCCGGATCGGTGTAATCCGGAAACACGATGGTGAACACATCTTCTGTATGATCGTCGAGATTCATGATGGCCACTTGACTTCCGATCAGGACATAACGATGCAGTTCATCATCGCCATGCTTGAGCAGATTTTCCACAAACCCTGTGTAAGCAGTCAGCAGTTGGTCCATCTGCATCCGTTCTTTTCCGTGCATCAGAAAAAACGTGTCGAGAAAATGATTCTTCTCTTCACATAACAAGACGAGCTGACGAATCAACTGCTCGCGAATTATCGGGATTGAGATCCTATGGCTCATAGTAGATTTCACCTCCGATTCGAGTGCTCGAAGCAGAACGATAAACGATCAAGATAGCGCTTCTCTGATGCTCAGTTCCAGATGGGCTAGATTTGACTACAGACCCATAACAGACATTGATAACCTGCTCTTCCTGCAGGGCTGCAAGAAACTCATTGGCCTTGTTCTCGGCATAAGAGTTATCGGTATCGATAAATTCTTTGATTTGTATCATATTTTCACATCTCCCTAAAGGTATTGTTGTTGTTGTTGCCTTCTACGGTTTGCAGAATTTGTCTAATTGTGTCGGTTGTCCAGCCTCCCCCTCCTAAAGTAACATTTAATGTAAAAAGAGTATAAAAATACAGCTAGGCATCCCGCAGCAGCTGCGGAATGCCTAGACTTATCGTAAGTCTAGCACTACCCAAGAGTTAGTGTCAATCCATGATTCAATACTGGCGTTTTAGGCTATTTAAGTATTGCAGGAACAGTACCTTAGCATTCGCATATTTGCATGCTGGGAACCGCATAATAAACGGAAATCAGGATTTTGGAAATAATTCAAAATAAATGAATTCAAGGAGACGAGACAGATGACCTCAAACACACAGCCTAACAACCAAACGAATTCTGCCATTCCACCCCAGCACCAGAACCATATGCCGGGAGTAGAATCGGAGATGATACCTAAGCCGAAATCAGATGACCGCACCTACAAAGGCTCGGGCAAGCTGGCTGGCAAGGTCGCTATTATTACGGGTGGAGACAGCGGGATTGGCAAAGCAGTTGCCATCTTCTATGCTCGTGAAGGCGCACATGTAGTCATTGCTTACCTGAGTGAGAACGAGGACGCGCAGGAGACGAAGCGCTTAGTCGAGGCCGAAGGCCAGCGCTGTCTCCTCATCGCCGGTGATCTCGGAAACGAGACCTTGTGCCGTTCAGTCATCCAACAAACCATTGATACTTTCGGGCAGCTGGACATTCTCGTGAACAATGCTGCAGAGCAGCATCCGCAGCAGGAAATAACCGATATTACAGCGGAGCAGTTGGATAGAACGTTCCGCACCAATCTATATTCGTTCTTCTACATGACCAAAGCGGCTATGCCTCATCTGAAAACAGGCAGTGCCATCGTCAATACGACTTCCGTTACAGCTTACCGAGGAAGTCCGCAGCTGCTTGATTATTCTTCCACCAAAGGAGCTATCGTAGCATTCACACGATCATTGGCAATGAATGTTGCCGGTAAAGGAATTAGAGTCAATGCAGTAGCGCCGGGACCGATCTGGACCCCACTCATTCCTTCTACATTTGACGAACAGAAGGTGGCATCCTTTGGGCAGGACACCCCTATGAAGCGGGCAGGACAGCCTGAGGAGCTGGCCCCGTCTTACGTGTTCCTTGCCTCGGACGATTCATCGTATATGTCAGGACAAGTGCTGCATGTAAATGGGGGAGAGATCGTCAACGGCTAGACAGCCTATAACCTTCATCCTGTTGCTTGCTTTTTGCCGGGAAAGAATGCGCAGGGCTCATTGACCGCTTGAATGTGTTCAGAATTACCGTATAATCTTGAGTAGTGAGTCCGTTGAGTTGGAAAACAGTCAATAGAGGTGATCGATCATGGCCTATGAAGAGTTCACGTGGAACTGCGCGGATGGCACCGCTATGTACGCCTGTGAATGGAGTCCTGAGCTGCGAAGGGATACGAAAGCTGTAATCGGCATTGTTCATGGGATGGGTGAACACACAGGTAGATACTCTCATGTTGCCCAGCGCTTCAATGAGGATGGATATGCGGTACTACTCTTTGACCAACGTGGACATGGCCGTACAGCCGGCCAGCGAGGACATACCCCTGACTATGAACAGCTTCTGGAAGGAGTAGATAAACGGCTGGATGAAGCCCGGCTTAAATATCC
>JARBUQ010000383.1 GCA_029239545.1 Paenibacillus sp. | reverse complement strand
TTTCGAATTCCTCATCCGTGAGCTTGCCGGGCTTGTTCAGAATCGCATCAGGCACGGCTACCTTCCCCACATCGTGCATAGACGACGCCAGACGAATAAGCTCGGCCTCCTCTTCAGGCAGTCCGTAGCGGAGAGCCAGCAGCTTGCAATATTCGGCGACACGTTTGACATGATAACCTGTTTCCTGGGAACGCGTCTCTGCAATTTCACCCAGTGTGAAAATAATTTCCTTCTGCGTATGCTCGACTTCCTCGTTCAAGTATATATTCTCAAAAGCGACCGATACATTAGAGCAGTATATCTCGATTAAATATCGGTTCCATTCATTCAACTGCTTCGTTCCCTCGAAGTAAATGACATTCTCCATGCCGGTTTTGCTCTGAAAATAACAGCAGAAATGATCATCGTAAAAGCTGCTTTTCTTGTACTGGAAAGTTTCATGTATGCTGTTCAAGACGTGGGTCGGGACCACATCCTCAATATTCTCTGATTCATGGAACGAATAATCGCCCGTAGCGGCCAGAACATAGAATTGCTCCCGGCCTTTGGTAACGGCAAAGCTGTTGCAATGCAGAGCATTCTTGTGAAGATTCAGAATAGAGGTCAGCTGCGTCAAGACACCTGAGGCGAAATTTTTCATCGACTTCGGTTCGAACAAGGCTGCTGAGGACTGAATAATTTTTTCCAGCCCAATCTTGTTGTTCTCAATTACCATAATATCTCTAAAAGAGCGCAAAGCCGCCATGACGGTTGTGAACAGCTTCTGCGTGGTCAGCTCTGTTTTTTCCTTGTAATCGTTGATGTCGTAATTGGTAATGACCAGTCTCTCGGGTGCTTGACCCGGCTGACCTGTGCGAAGAATAATTCGAACGGATTGATACTTCAGCTCTTCGCGAATGTATTTGACAATCTTAAGGCCCGAATCATCCTGATCCATCACTACGTCCAACAGAATGATAGCGGTGTCCGGATGATCCCGGATCACTTCGAAAGCTTCCGCTTCGGTATAAGCGCTTATGAATTCCAGACGTTTCCCGTCAAATTCAAAATCACTCAGCACCATTTTGGTCAAGTGATGAATCTCCTGAGCGTCATCTACGATAATCAATTTCCATTTTTCTTTCTCTGGCCGGTTTATATCTTGATTGCTCTCAACTTCTTCATCGGCAAATGTAAGCAGATCCTCTTGATGATCACTGACCATGGTTTGTTTACTCCTCGCGAATGGGTATTTGTATCCGGAATGTGGTGCCTTCTCCCAAGATGCTCTCACATTCAATCGTTCCGCCAAGTGACTGGGTTACAAGATTGTAGACGATATGCATGCCGAGTCCGGTTCCTCCTCCTCCTCGATTCGTGGTGAAGAAAGGATTGAAGATTTGATCCACGATCTCTGGAGGCATCCCTTTTCCGTCGTCGGTATAGTAAAGCAGCAATTTATTAGTAGAATTCTGGGTAATAGTAATCGAGATGTTCCCTTCCGTACTGGCTTCATAGGCATGGATCAATGAGTTCATGATCAGATTGGTTACAATCTGCGAGAGAGCCCCGGGATCACTGAATATTTCGATGCCATCCGTGCCATGAATCGTCACATGATGTTTGGTCTTCTTCAGATTGGGCTGTAGACTAATCAGTACCTCCTGAATATACTCTTTGATGGCAAAGGTTCGTTTGGTGTCCACAGATCGGTCTACAGCAACCTGCTTAAAGCTTTTGATCAGCTCTGACGCCCGTTGAAGATTAGTCTGAATCATCCCGGTTGTTTCACTGACTGTCTTAAGATAGTCATCCAGATCGGACCGCTTCATCTTGTTATTCGTGTATACTCTCAGAAACTCCTTGGACTTCTCATCCATATAAGAAGCGGCGGTCACTCCAATGCCGATGGGGGTGTTGATTTCGTGGGATACACCGGCAACGAGATTGCCAAGCGCCACCATTTTCTCAGACTCTACGAGCTGTTTCTGTGTTCGCTGAATCGTCTTCATCGCTTGCTGCAATTCATCGTAGCGGCCGTCCAGATTATGTACCATATCGTTAAAAGCGGCGGCAACCTCATTGATCTCCTGACTGGCATCCAAAGCAATTTCCCTGTAAGGTGAGCCTTGCCTGATTGAAACGGCAGCCAGACGAATACGCAGCAGCGGGTGGATCAGCAGCTTGCGGATAATGAGGGATAGAAAGACCAGCAGAAGCAAAGTGATAGCCAGACCGACCAGCACGATAAACTGAATCCGATTTTTAATTAATTCTGTATTGCCCGAAGTATTCAGTATTAGCTCGATCGCACCAACTGTAACTCCGTCTTCTTTGAGCGGAGCCGTAAGCAGACCCTTGGGTATCCCGTCTACATCCTTATAGAAATGAGACATCTGGCTGTCGCTGTTAGGCAGGGAGCTTAGCAGATCAGGGGGCGAGGGCTGTCCGATGCGCTCTCGATCGGTAGCTGCGAGGACGGTTTGTTCCCCGTATAAAGTAAGCTGAAGAACATCAGAATTTTTGTATTGAATGTAATCAAAAATTTGCTGGACGTCTTCAAAAGAGTGCGATTCTTCATATCTGCCATTAATAGCAATCGTCATTCCATTCAATTGGCTGATGTAGGTCTCGTCCACGGACTTCTGCAGGCTGTAAGAATCGAAGGAGACGATAACGGACATCATCAGCACCGTTACGACCGTGACCAGAATGATGATCCGGTTTTGTAGGCTTAGGTTACGGAACACAGCGTATTCTCCCAGGTATCTGCATAAGTTGAACAAAAGCAAGTGCTGCGAACATCGGCGTTTATTCGCAATAATAACCTTTCGTTCAACTTATCTAATAGTTTATTTAATGTCAAAATCGATCGATTTCGTTACGTCATACGGAGTGTGGTCGTTATTATGCAAAGACATCTTGATCGTATGCTTGCCTGGAGCGAGATCTTTGAACACCTTCTCTTCCTCGGTTACTCCTATTTTCTCGCCATCGTCTAGATACATATGGATGTGCCCCTCGCCTTTTTTGCGCGCCTTGCCGTAATGCTCTTCGGAAATTTGAATATCAGTGTCCACTTTCACGGTAACCTGATTGCCTGTAACGGTTAGCTTCACATCCAGGCTTGGCTTTTGCTCCTGCTCTGAGGCGGCTCCTGTGGTGACCGTTGTCCCGCTGCTGCAAGCAGTCAGTAGAAGACAGGCCATTCCTATGATCAAGTGCCATTTTCTCACGACTTTTCCCCCCTATCAATCTATGAATATTACTATCAGCTAGCACGGTGCGCAGCTTCCAGCGCGGTACGAAAAAAAGTGGTGCTCCAGAACTATTATGTATGTATATGCATAATTATAAGTGCTATTAACTACTATGCCAAGACAAGCTTTTCAAGTGTAGGAATTGTAGATTCAGAGCGGGTTTTCGAGGGCTGTAGACGGTTTGTGAACCATTGATTGACAAAATGGTCTTTTTGGACTATTCTGTTGGCGCAATCATCTGAACGGAGCAGCAGCATTTCAATTCAAGGGGGAATAATAATGTTAGCGGAATGGAATCGATGTAAAGAGGGATCTGAGTTCTGTCCGGTCTCCTTCGAGAAATATGGATTTATGTTCTGGGTCTTATTCAGTACGGCCGCGACAGCCGCAGTCGTGTTGAATGGGCTGCTGGACTCACCTTATCTGATTGCCCTGTATGCCTATCCGTTAGTGCTTCTTGTCCTGCTCAGGGTTCCGCTTCCGCTCATGGGCATCATGGCTGCCGCCTTGTTAGGCTCGATCTTTTTGTTCCATCAGCCACAGCCGATTCTGTTCGTGGTTGTCGCTGCAATGGCCCTTCTCATGCTCGTGGTCAAAAGAGTGGTATGGATCTCAACGAGGCATTACGAGGAGAAATCCGAGCAGCAGGAGACGCTGATGAACACGGTGTTCTCGCTGGCCAAAACCATTGATACACGGGACCCCTACACGGCGTTTCATTCCAGCAACGTGGCGGAATACGCTCGTGAGATTGCCAAGGAATTAGGGCTGTCGCAGCGGGAGACGGATTCCATTTATTTGGCCGGTCTCATCCATGATATAGGGAAGGTAGGGACACCGGATTTCATTTTGCAAAAAGAAAGCCGCCTTAGCGAAGAAGAATATGCTCAGATGAAGAAGCATTCGGAGGATGGGTACCAAATCATTCAAGGGATCAAAAGCTTCGGGGAGCTTGGGATCTCGGATATGGTCAGATATCATCATGAACGCCCGGATGGCAAAGGATATCCCAGCGGACTGAAAGGGACGGAGATTCCTATCGGAGCCAGAATACTGGGAGTGGCGGATGCATTTGACGCGATGACTACGAACCGATCCTACAGGCAAAAGCTGCCGGTCGAGATTGCTGCAGAGGAGCTCACCCGATACAGCGGCACCCAGTTCGATCCCAAGGCGGCAAAAGCTCTCCTGACCTATCTGGTGCGGGAAGGCAAGCTAGAGCGGGAGCTGTCTACCTTCAGGATAGCTCAGGTGTCTTTGGCTAAATGAGTGGGCAAAAATTCTGGAACGAACATCTGATTTATACTTACTATGAAGATAAGGGTGCATAAGAGTAAGGACGAATGATAGTTGTGCAGAAGATCAAGCAACCTGTTAATGGCAATTATTCAACTACAAAAAAACCGGTTCTCTATTATAGAGCCGGTCAATGTAACAATTATTTTAAGTTGAGGTATCGTCCCCTGTATTCCCATTAATATAAGCAGAGTAAGCACCTATAAACATAATTATTTCTTTGCGTATTCCATTGTTGCAGCATCTTCGGAATATACCGGATTAATATCAGACAAGCCTAACTCTTTAAATATGTCGTTTAATGTTCCGGATTTAACGCCATCATGACCAGCTTCAACTCGGGAAATTGTCGCTTGCGTGGTTTTGGCCCGATCAGAAAGCTCCTTTTGGCTCATTCCGAGTTGCATTCGACGTGCAAAAACAAGATTTCCAATTGTAACTGAAAAACTATTTAAATAATCGGCAACTTCTGGTATTTGCCTTGCGGCCATTTTTAACTCTGCAAAATCTTGCCCAAGTTTTTTAGTCATTTTGGCCAACCTCCTGGATATTAATATATTTTTGTGGATTTTGGAAGAAATCAGGTAATAT
>JARBUQ010000382.1 GCA_029239545.1 Paenibacillus sp. | reverse complement strand
AACCTGGATAAAAGTCGTCTTTCGTTTTGATCTTTAGTGGTCTCTCACCAAAAAGTACAAGTTCTTCAGTGGCCTCGTGAACTTCCAGTCAGGTTTTTCTCATGGACAGCTGCTTAGCACTTCTCCTCCGCTTCATCCCCGGACTGCAGTGCGGCCAAAGCTTCTTCAGGCAATTCCTTGCCTTCATTAATCATACGAATGAGCTCCAGAGGAACCTTCAATTGACGGTCGTATGTGACCAGTCCGTTAATCTCCTGCTCTACATCCGTAAGCTGCGTATAACAGAAGCCCTGCACAACCTGCGACTGCAGCAGTGGGCGGACGACCGATTGCAGCCTCTCCAGGTAATCCCGCTCATTGGATGCAGCCGAGTAGCCCCAGCCCTCCCAATCACTCTTACGAAATGAAATCCCGCCAAATTCCGTAACCAAGATAGGCTCGCCCTGATGAAAGTAACCTGGTACGTAGATCGGCTTCCTGGATGGTCTGAATTGCAGGGTACGCTCCACAGTGCTATAGCGCTCACGCAGCACTTCTTCGCTGCTCTCATAATCATGAATTGAGCAAATATCCGATTTGACATGCTCCCAGCCATCATTGGATATTACTGGACGGGTCCTATCCAGCGATTTGGTCAGATAGTACATCGTAAGGGCATGATACTGCTGTTCCTTGTCTACGGCAAGGTGGCTCACACCCCAGCTCTCATTAATAGGCACCCAAACCACAAGAGAAGGATGGTTATAATCGCGCTCAATCGCTTCTTGCCACTCCCTCACGATTCTGCCGACATATTGCTCCGAATACTCGTGGGAATTAGCCATCTCCCCCCAAACGAGCAGTCCCAGCTGATCACACCAGTACAAATATCTCGGATCTTCTACCTTCTGATGTTTCCTTGCACCGTTAAAGCCCATTTCCTTGGTAAGCTCCACGTCCTTACGGAGATCTTCATCGGAAGGCGCCGTCAGCAGACCAGTCGGAAAATAACCTTGATCCAACACCAGCTTCATATAATACGGCTTGTTGTTTAAGCTGAATACACCGTTGTCATAGGATACTTTTCTCATGCCAAAGTAGCTTTTCACACGATCCGTTTCCTGTCCATCCACAGTAATTACGAACTCAATATCATACAGATTGGGTGACTCGGGACGCCACAGCCTGGAGTGTCTGTGATTATCCTTGTACGGATTCAGTTTGATGCTGCGAACCATTTCTGCATTACGCACCTGAATGATGTCTTCCGAGACAGCTTCTCCCTTGTACGAGATATTGATCTGTAAACGTACATCCGCCTGTGTAAACTCCCCCCGAATGAAGGAGCGTATATGAATTTCATCGGCATCTATATCTGCGGTAAGCCTGGTTTTCTCAAGAAAGACAGTATCAACCGGCTCCAGCCAAACCGTCTGCCAAATCCCCGTTGTCCCTGTGTAAAAGATAGATTCAGAACGTTCCTTCCAGAATTGCTTGCCTCGCGGAACCGTTACATCCTTATGGTAATCCCGTGCCCGGACGACAATCGTATTCTCTGCGGATGTGTCCAAGAGATTCGAGATATCTGCTGAAAAGGGTGTATGCCCTCCTACATGAGTCGCAGCCAAATGGCCATTGACCCACACCTGAGCTTCATAATCCACAGCGCCAAAATGAAGAATCGCACGCTTTCCTTTGAATTCTTCAGACAGTTGGAGCTGCTTCCGATACCAGACTACGTCATGAAAATCTGTGTCATGAATCCCGCTAAGCTGACTCTGGTAACAATAAGGAACCTGGATTGTCCTAGTGAACGTCTTGCTCTGTTGGTACCATCTCTCTTTCAGTCCGGAATCATGATCATCAAATTCAAACTCCCACGCCCCGTTCAAATTCAGCCAGGAAGCTCTCTCAAATTGCGGTCTCGGGTATTCTGCTCTTGGTATCATCTTATCCACACTCCCATTTCCCCACTAAATGATCTTTCTTTTCATTTGAATTTTACAATGTATATAGAGGATTGTAAATATTAATATTGCAATATTATTATGTGTATTATTGTTTTGCAATGTTGCTCTGCAATTGGTACACTGATCAGATAGGAACTAATGGAAGGTGGGTGCGCGGATGTTAGAGGATGAACATGAGACAACCAAAAAAATTCCTACACCCGATATACTGGAGGTGGCCAAAGCTCTGGCCAGCGAGCTCAGGCTGCGTATTCTGGAAACGCTGAGCGAGCGTCCTATGAGCGTAACGGAATTAACTCAGCTGCTCGGTGTCGCTCAACCAACGATATCGATTAATATTCAGATTCTTGAATCCGCTGGACTCATCCATACTGCCCAGCGCTTCGGTCGAGGTAAAATTTGCATACGCTCCTGCGATACTCTGCTGTTCGATCTGCCTAAGGTGCCTAACGAGCTGTCCCATTTTCACACGATTCAGATGCCTGTCGGGTTATATACCGATTTCCAGGTTAATTCTCCTTGCGGTCTGGTCGGCCGCGAAGGTCTTATAGGCAATGTTGATGACATCCAGGCGTTCTATATGCCTGAGCGTTCGGATGCTTTCCTCGTCTGGTTCAGCGAAGCCGGCTATCTGGAGTACAAATTCCCCAATCCGCTGACTTCAACCGAAACCCTGCGTTCCCTGTCACTCAGCGCTGAATTATGCTCTGAAGCACTCGGCTTCAAGGAGGATTGGCCGTCGGATATTACATTATCGATCAACGGATGGGAAATCGGCACTTGGACTAGCCCCGGTGACTTTGGCGAGAAAAAAGGCCAGCTTACCCCGATCTGGTGGGTTGGAGGCACACAGTACGGGCTGCTGACCGAATGGAACATCCATGAGTCTGGGAGCTCTTTGAACGGAATGCCCTCATCATCCGTAACACTTGAGCATTTGAACCTTGGCGCCAGCCAGCCTATAACGGTTCGATTCACCGTCAAAAAAGATGCTGCCCACCGCGGCGGACTCAACATACTGGGCAACCACTTCGGCAACATTCCCCAGGATATCAAGCTGGTTTTATCGAGATAAAGCCTTGTTATAGCCTCTATCTAAGAATCCGCGCTTGGCCGTTACATTTTACCTATACTTCGGATCTCCGTTACTTGAATAAACTACAAGCTGCTTGGTAACCCATGCAGATACATGCTTATACAATCAGTATTTCGTTTTAATGCATCCATTGTTTTGGGATTTGGTGCTTTATATATTTCCGGATAATCACTTTCGCAATATTTTTCCCGTACTGGGAAAGCTAGTTTTTCTTCATCTATTGAGAATGCAGCATGAATCCCAACCTTATTCCCACGTGCATCAAGGCGAATCCACCTTCCTAGGGAATGAAGATAAACCGCATTTAAAGCATGGATACAGTATCCCGTATCTGGTGTATCACCAATTGTAAGTCTTTGATAACAAAAACCCGTGGGAATCCCTCTGCTCCTTAATAGGGCACACAGCAAATTGGATTTAGCGTAACAAATACCCTCTTTTAATAAAAGTACTTCTGAAGCTTTACATGTTATTCGTGGGCTTTGAATATCCCAGGAATGAGAGATTTCATCACGAACAAATTCATACGTTCTTTTAACAAAATCATCATTGTTAGTACTAGCCGAGAATAATTCGGATGCTTTCACTTGAATGGAAGGGCAACTAAAATCAACTTCTTCTATTTCTACCAAATAATCCTCTAAAGAATTCGATTCACATAACAAAATAATCCCGTATCTCCTCTCTGATGAATGGCTCCTTTGTCAGCTTAATGGCGATTACCTTTTTATTGCTTCATTCCTGCTCAACTGATCAATCATGTTAATTCCTATTCATCCGGCGTCCAAGCATAATGGTTACATGCGTGAAGGGGTAGGTAGACCAAGGAGTTGGAGAGCATCACCTAATGTTTGTTTGTATAAGACGGTGAGTGCGATGCGGAAACCGCGGCGTTCTTCCTCAGCTCTCAGAATCGGACAAGCACCGTAAAACGTATTAAAAGCGGTGGCCAACTCATAGGCGTAATTAGCAAGCAGATTGGGCGCTCGCTCCTCAGCTGCAGCGGTGAGCGCCTCAGGCCAACTGGCCAGCTTGCGCAGCAGCGCGGTTTCGGCTGGCTCCAGCTCCTGTTGAAGCGAAGCATAAGGAGGTTCGTGTATGGCACCCAGCTCCTTCTCTGCCTTGGCGATCAGACTTGCCGCTCTGGCGTGGGCATACAGCAAATAAACACCTGTATTGCCGGATATCTCAGTCGCCTTCTCCAGATCGAACACCACCTCCGTCTGCAGATTGTACCGGAGCAAGTAGTAACGGATTGCGGCAGCGGCTATCGCCTTGCTTGGCAACCCGGTTTGACGGGAGCGTTTGTCCTCAATCACCCGCTCCATCAACGCCACCATATCGGCTACCTTGATGCCAATGCCCTGTCTTCCCGACATGGCATAGGACGTCTTGCCTGCCGTTGTATCAATTCCCAACTCCTCAGTCCAGCGCTTGCTTAACCATCGCCTGAGGATACTCCTGCCGCGAATCGATCACATTAAGCACGATATCCGCTCGCCCGAACCGTTTGGCTGAGCCTTTGGATGGTCGAGCAGTGGTCCACAAGTCCTTCATAAAAGGACTGTAAGTAAAGTTAATATCCAGCAGGCCAAACTTCCACAGATGGTAAGCTATGTCCTTGGCGGTATAGGTCAGAATGCCATTGGACCTTACCAGTACTTTATCCGCCTGATGATCTGCTTCTTGATCTTGAGTCTGCGAAGAAGCGGGAGTTACAGCGTCCCCATGTCCTTCCAAACCTTGCCCAGCCTTCAGTACCCAGCAGCCGGCAAGCTTGCCTTCTTTTACTTGGACGAAGGCAGGTGTCGATTGCAGCCTTTCGGCAGCCGCAGCCCAGAAGCCTTGACGCACCAAGTGGCTCTCCCACACCAGGACATCGTATCGAATCCCGAACTGCCCCATCTCCTCCACATGCTCTCGCACGATCTTCTCAGCCACCAGCTCGCCCAGCCATGCTGCGCTCGTCTGCCCTGCTTCCAGCTCATGCAGAATACGTGTCCTTTCCTTGGTAAGTTCAGGATTCACAGCATAGGCTCTGTTGACCGCCGCATAGGTGTCCCAGCAATAGTCCCCGAACCGCTCCGCCTTCGCTTGCGATCCGGTATGAAGAAGACCAACGACTGTGTCAGCCAATTGATTACCCAGATCATCAATGTAGTTGTGGACCTCCACCTTGTACCCCAACCGTCTGTACAATCTTGCTAATGTATCTCCTATGCAGGAATTGCGCAGATGACCGATATGCGCTGCTTTATTGGGATTGATGGACGTGTGCTCGACCAACACCTTTGGCGGAGTCTGCGGTGACGCTCTTGCAATCGTCTTTTCCAGCTCTGTTGTATCAACCGAAGCATTATGCCGTCCCGCTCCTATTGAGTTCTGCGCCCAGACGAGCCAGTCCAGATGCCAATTAACGAATCCGGGGGAAACAGCCTCCACTTTCTTTACTAAACCTGCCATCGTTCCAGCCATAAGCAGTCTATCCACCAGTGCCGTCGCGATCTGCATCGGCGGTTGGCGCAATGTCTTGGCCAGCAGCATCGCCGCATTCGAAGCGTAATCGCCATGCTGCATCGAAGCTGGCTGCTCCACCTTCACCTGCAGGCTCTCAGGCCAGGCTTGACCCGCTTCCTCTACCAGCTGCTGAGCTTGCACATGCAGGGCAAGCGCCAAGCTATGCTTCAATGTAGGTATACTTGCCATAGTTTGGTTAATCCTCATAAGTACAGCTTCCTCTCCAACCGTAATAATGAATCGCCCGCAGAACGACAAAAAGCCCCCATCTCTTATAAAAGAGACGAGAGCTGAATCCCGCGGTACCACTCTTTGTGCCAAGCATCGGCTTCCATTCACAAGAGACATTCCGTCTTCGCGAATGATGCTTAACCACCTTAACAGCATAACGGTCTGTGAACCGGATCATCCTACTGAATCACGCTCGATGCTTGAGCTATTGCATAGCCAACCATCCAGCCAATCGTTCTGACCATCATCTCCCAGGCCCGCTTCCCTGTTGGCTTACGTACCGGCTCCCACCTCCCCGGCTCGCTTGGACGATTCCCAACAAGTACTGTCCTGATCTCAGATTGAATATTTGCACTATTCTCGCACATCCGACAGGCCGCTGTCAAGTCATTTGATCAGGGGGTTGGGGCAATCGCTTACGAATAGACCCACAAGAGTTGAAGCCAAAATGCTGCATACCGTGCAACATCTTCGAGCCCAACAGGGCTGGGAAGCCAAAATGCTGCATACCCTGCAACATTGGCTAGCCTTTGGAGCAGCCTCTGCCGTTTAGGACACACCACTCCCATTTTTACAATGGGGGCTATTGTCCGAAACTACAAACTGCTTTTTCCTATCCCTCTTTCGTAAGCGATTGCCTAGATCAAGGGGAGGCTCCTTGACATTACTAGGTGTTTCCTGGACAATTTCTGTATACTTGTATGAGCACAAACACTTCTGACACAAAAGGATGTGACCCCCATGGCTGGTTTCATGAGAGCAATTGGTCTTATTCAAATCATTGGCAGTATTCTAGTCGGTCTTGTCATTGGCAATATGGATGGCTGGAGCATCGCTTTCGTATGTTGGGTTTCCGGTATCCTCGGTGGAGTAGTATTCATCGCAATTGCTACGATGATGGAATCGATTCAGCGCATAGAAGATAATGTCTACCAGCTAAGCCGCGCCTATTTTCATGCCAATCCGAATGAGCAGGCTCCACCCCAGGCACTCGGCTCCTCACGCAGCAGCCTGAACAAGATGTCCCAATACAAGATGGGCAAGACAGAGGAATAGCTCTTCACAGCAAATCCCCCTCTAAACAATTTAGAGGGGGGCTGCTGATCAATCGTTTATATGGTTTATTGGTAATAAGTCCTCGCCTGCTTAAGCCTTACACCACGCTAACAATCGCTCTGCATTTGCGTAAGCTACCTGTTCTACGTCTTCCTGAGTGACATCTGTATATTTCAGCTTCGCAATCTCGGCCTCCGGAATGAAGAAAGGCGCATGTGACCCGAACAAAACTTGGTTCAACCCATAAGTATCCTTCAGTAAATTCAGAACATCAGCATGCTCCACGCTGGCAAGCTCCACATACAGATTATCTACAGAATTAAGCACTTGGCCCAGCTCGCCTGTAGCCGGATTGCTCAGGATGAAGAGCTGATCTGGGAAATAGGATACTGTCTTCACAACACGCACAACATCGAGATCCTCCACCATCATTAACGGATACATTCCGCGTCTGTCTTCAACCCGCATCTGAATGCTAATGATCAGCCTATGCTGCATGGTGAGCTTAACGAGCGGCTCAAGATTCGCCTCATTCACTTCATACATATGATAGTTCGGCAGCAGCTTCAGGATCCGTACCCGGCCGTCCTTTACCGCGAGCTCCACATTTTCCTGCCAATTCGCATAAGACAAATCAACCACAAGCACTGGAGAGAAAAAGTCGTCATCAAGAGTAGCGGCAAGCAGCTCTTTGTTCGCTCGAATCGGATCCTGCTCCAGAATCGCTTCAATAGGCGCTACGAACGCCTGCTGAACATTCAATGACTGCAGCTTCGCCTTTAAATCAGGCAATTCCGTATACCTCAGCTTCAGGAAAGGCCAGTTTCCGGTCCAGGCCGCTACATCAATCACCTTGTTGATCGGCTTCGCCATCACTTATCTCCTCCCTTACGAAAAAACTTCAAAGCGTTCTTATATAACACCTTATCGCGATCTTCCTTGGACAGATCAACCGAATCAATACGCCCCAACTGGGTCGAGAACGCACGGATCGGGTAATCCGAGCCATACACTACACGGTCTGCTCCTAACTGTTCAATCGCCCGTTCCAGATACCCTTCTTCCGGCTGCGAGCCTGATGTATCCAGCAGCACATTCGGGTAAGCTTTGATATCCTGAATACCGCGGATTCGGGCACCAGTCAGATGCGCCATCAAAATTCTAAGCGAAGGGTGCTTTTTCGCCATTCTGGCTATATCAGCAGGTGTAGATTCGAAGGTTGTGCGATGAGTCGTTTTGTACCAGCTGTGGAACAGAAGCGGGATATCGTGCTGCTCGAGGAAATCATAGATCGGCTCATAACGCTCATCATCGGCGATCATGGAGATATGGAACTTCGCTCCAATTAATGGACCATTCAGAATATACTTATCCATCAACTCCAGAGTGAATGCATGCGGCAGCGACGGATTAATAAATAACAGCGGCAAAAAAACATCCGGATGCGCCTTCGTAATTTCAACTAATGTTTCTGCCTGAAAAATCATGTCTGCCTGATTAGGAAAAATATTGTCGGCAAACTGGGGATGCGGCATTAAACAGGTCTTATCGACACCCGTCATCTTCATATGATGCAGGGTTTGGTTTACAAGCGGTTCCCAAGGCTGTTTTCTGGAAAAAAACACATGCAGATGACTGTCAATAATCATCTTTCTTCAACTCCCCTTCCTAAGGCTTATTTCACATTGCAGTGTTGTATATTACCTGTATTTTATTTGTATATACCTGTATTCTAAAGTCGATGGTAAGGACTGTCAATGGAAAAAGGCTGGGAGTTGTTATCTACCGTCGGCAGAACAATTGCTGACAGCTCCAAATCATTCCTTTCCGCATAATCCCGCGCGTCAGAGCATGGCAAAAAGCACCCTGACAGCTGCTCAGGGTGCTTTGGTTAAGCTATGGTTCGTGTGTCAATTACAAATGAACGCCTGCTTCAAAACCATCATAATCTTTCCCCGAAGGGTCGAAGTCCGCGGAAGAAGAGGATTCGCTGCTTTCTATTGCGCTTTCGTCGCCAATTCCGGAGTCGACCTGTCCCTCAAGCTCCTCGTTCACAAGATGGGCCGGGATCGGAATCATGTCCATGGCATATGCAGCAGAATAAACATTTCCGCTGGTATCATTGCCTGGATCATGTGCAGGATGCTCGGTGGTGCCCGGCTCGGCCGCCATTAATTCACCGCCATAAGCTTGAGTGATCTCCAAGGCAGAGGTAAGCTCGCTGCGCTCCACGAACACCTGGACGATGGCTTGACCCGCCTCCTCTGTTCTATGCGTGTGATAACCTATTTCAATCAATGTAGAATAGGCTAATGCAGCCGATCGGCTGTCCTGAAACTGGAATATCATCGGAACATGACTCATAGACAAGCCCTTCTTTCAATAAATAATGAAATACATACATTTTCTACAGATCAAACCCACATTCACACGTTATTCACATGTGGAATGTGGGCTTAGAATTTAGCTTTTCCATTATTCTTGTTCCTATTCTACGTTACTACTCAGGTCGGCTAGAGCCTGTTCTCCGAACAGCAAACATACTTATGGGCTAGGGACATTGTGCTGGGATGGGGGGGAAGACCAATTTGGTCAGATTAAGGGGAGGGACTCGAAGTCACCTGAAGGGATGTGAATGACCCATTTCCTGAATCGCGAACAATCTGGAAACCCTCTCTTGCTGCAGGACGTTCACTCCCGACTATAACGAACTCAGGAAGCGCTATTCGGCCAAAAATGCCGGTTTCTGAGCTGT
>JARBUQ010000381.1 GCA_029239545.1 Paenibacillus sp. | reverse complement strand
AGCAATTGAAAGCGGCAAAGCGGCAGGCGGCATGGTGTCTGAGCCTACAACAGCACAAATGCTCGCTACTGGAAACTACAGGGTCCTATATGATCCTCCGTTTGAATATGCAGGTATCGTAGTCATGGCCAAAACAGACTGGGTTAGCAAAAACACAGAAGCTATGAAAACATTCTTGAAAGTAAACAAAGATGTTAATACCCGTACACAAAAAGATCCACAAAGTGCTGTTGAGCCTATGGCAAAAGAATTTGAACAAATTTCCAAGGATATTCTATTGACAGCTATAAAAAATCAACTGCCTAAAGTTCCGGCTGATCTGAAGATAACCAAAGCCGCAGCTGATATGGTAGTTAGTACGCAGATTGAGCTCGGTGCTATCAGTAAAGAAATTCCATTTGAGAAAACAGTTGATTTAACACTACTCCCATAAGGCAGGGTGATGAAACTATGGCAAAAGATCTAAGAACATATCTCAAAGATTTGGTCCACAGCTATCCCGATAGTTTGAAAGTGGTGGATCAACAGGTCGACCCCAAATTTGGGATTACGGCTTATGCCTCTCGTCTGGCCCTAGATAAACAATATCCGGGCTTGTTATTCACTGACGTAAAGGGCTCTGAGTTCTCCTGCATCTCTAATGTGCTTACCACCTATGAACGCATCGCTCTTTATCTGAACTGTGATGTACAGGACATCCCGAGAGTGTATGGTGAGAAACTGCAAGCGCCAATCCCTCCAACGGAGATTGAACGTTCTCAAGCAGCAGTAAAGGAAGTTGTTATTGAGGAAGAGGCAGTCGATTTATCGAAGCTTCCTATCCCAGTGCATAATGAATTGGACGGTGGCCCTTACTTATCTGCAGGTGTAATGGTTATCCGTGATCCGGATTCCGGTGAGATCAATGCGGGTATTTACCGTCATCAGATTTTTAATGAAAAAGAAATGGGCGTCTGGTTCCTGGGAGCTCACCATGGTGGGCTGATTTATAAAAAATATAAGAAACAGGGAAAGCCTGCTCCAGTTGCTATTGTTCTCGGACATCATCCAGGGTTCGTCATGGGCTCGGTTTCCAGGATCCAAGGGATTGGCGGCGAATATGCGGCAGCCGGAGCCTTGATGGGTGAATCGCTTGAATTGGTCAAAGCGGAAACTTCTGATTTGCTGGTTCCTGCACATGCCGAAATTATTTTGGAAGGCGAGATTCTTCCGGACTATGATCAAGTGGAAGGGCCTTTCGGAGAATGGCCGGGTCATTATTTGGGCGGCGGGTCTGTTCCAACTATTCGAATTACCCGCATCACGCACCGCAGTCATGCCATTTTTCAAGATATTGTGGCCTCAAGCCGTGAGCATTTGGTTGTCGGAGGGGTTCCTCGTTCCGGAAGCATCTATCAGACGGTAAAAGAAGTCGTTCCGAGCCTGAAAACCGTTCATGTGCCTTTTTACAGCAGAATGCACTGCTATCTGTCCATCCATAAGGAAAGAGAAGCTGATGTGAAAAAGGCGGCATTCGCTGCTTTGAACACGGAGCAGGAGAATTTGAGACATATTGTTGTTGTTGATGATGATATCAACGTGTTTGACGGGGAGGAAGTAGCGTGGGCAATCGGAACCCGATTCGATGCTGAACGCGATCTTCTGGTTATTCCAAAATGGAATGGTCCAGGAGGGCTGCTGCCTACGAACTGGGAGTATCATGCCGATGGGAAAAATACACCTCGCATGTCCAGTGCTGCAATCATCGATGCTACCAAGCCTGCCCCACCGATAGTATTTCCAAAACGGGCGGTTGTACCTACCGAACATGTTGGACTCGCTAAGTTAGATATACTGCGTGGACTGACAGATGAAGAAAAAAGCAAGTGGTTTTAAGTTCGAAATAAAGATTTAGCCCCGAGAATCTGTCCTCAGCAAGACGAGATATTCCGTCTTGCTAAGACCAGCTTGGGGCTGACTTGTTTCATAAAGCCTATATATCCTGGACAATTCAGCTACAGTGGGGGGAACGCAAATGAAGCTAATTATTGGAATTTCGGGAGCGACAGGTCCAATTTATGGGATAAAGCTGCTAGAGGTTTTGAAAAAACTAGGGGTGGAAACCCATCTTGTTCTCAGCCCTTGGGCGGAAAAAACGATTGTTATTGAAACGAAGTATACCGTGGAGCAGGTAAAGGATTTGGCAACGGTCGTACATCCTTCTTCCAATCAAGCGGCTATCATTTCAAGCGGGTCCTTCAAAACGGACGGGATGATTATTTCACCGTGCAGTATGAAGACACTGGCCGCTATTAGTCATGGCTATTCGGATAATTTGTTATCGCGTGCGGCGGACGTTGTTCTGAAAGAAAGAAGGAAGCTTGTTATTCTTCCGAGGGAAACGCCGTTAAGTGAGATTCATTTGGAGAATATGCTGAAATTAGCTCGCATGGGCGCAATCATTTTACCGCCAATGCCTGCATTCTATAATAAACCTGAAACGATTGATGACATTGTGATGCATACGGTTTCCAGAACACTGGACCAGCTTGGTATTGATAACGCGGTTTCAAAACGCTGGCTGCAGTCATAGTTCATCCTTTTGTAATTAAAGGACAAAGGGGCTGTTGGTATTCGATATGTGGACATGTCCCCGTTGGGGGATTGTGCGATTGTAATGAAGCTTGGAGAACAGATTGATTTGGAAACACACACGAAAGTAAGAGTGGTTTCGGATTATTTGGCGGAACATCCTTTTGACGGACTGGTTGAGTATATTCCTGCGTTCAACTCGGTTACTGTTGTGTACGATCCTGTTCAAATTTATAGGATTGAGAGCAAGAAGACAACTACGGAACATATTCCTTATCCATATAACGCAGTAGAGAATCAGCTGAAACATATATTGGAATCTTTAAATGAAGGCTCGGTGCCGGAGCCTCGGCGAGTTGAAATCCCTGTCTGCTACGGGGACGAATTTGGTCCTGATTTGGAGCATGTTGCACAGATCAATGGATTAAGCGCGGATGAGGTTATTCAGATCCACACGAGTGGAGAGTATTTGGTTTACATGCTTGGGTTCGCTCCGGGCTTTCCTTACCTAGGTGGAATGGATAAGCGGATTTCAGCACCCCGCAAGGAGACTCCCCGATTGCTGATTCCGTCGGGAACGGTCGGGATCGCGGGAGAACAGACAGGCGTATATCCGATTGGAACGCCGGGCGGCTGGCAGCTGATTGGCAGAACGCCGTTAGCTTTGTTTTTGCCGGAAAAACAACCTCCCACTTTGCTGGAAGCGGGTAATTTAATTCGTTTCTACCCTATATCCCGCAAGGAGTATGATCAATGGAGGGACTAAGCCTTTGACGATTCATGTTCATAAGCCGGGCTTGCTTACAACGCTGCAGGATTCGGGCAGGTTCGGATATCAAAAGTATGGCGTTATTGTAAGCGGAGCAATGGATAGCTTTGCGCATAAGACGGCCAATCTGTTAGTCGGAAATGAGGAGACGGAAGCAACCATAGAGATCACGGTCATTGGACCTGCGCTGTATTTTGATGCGCCGGCGCTTATTTCCATTTGCGGGTCCGATTTGTCGCCTAAGATCGACGGTATGGCCGTACCTTTATGGAGACCCGTCTATTTAAAGGCAGGCACACTGCTTCAGTTCGGTTCATCCTGTGAAGGATGCCGCTGTTATTTGGCTGTCTCCGGTGGTCTTGATGTCCCGAAGCAAATGAATAGTTATTCAACCTACCTTCGCGCTGGCCTGGGAGGCTTCCATGGCAGAGCGCTAAAGGAAACGGATCAACTTCAAATCAAACCAGTCACAGCGCTTGGAGAAAAAATGGCGGTGCGGATTAGCAGCAATATGGACGAGGCCTCATTCGGTTCTGTTGGCTGGCATATCTCCTATGAGCTAATGCCCGCCTATGATGCGAATCCTGAGATTCGAGTGATCCCGGGGGCGCAGTACGCCTTATTTGAATCCGCAAGTTTGGAAGATTTGTTTACTACTGAATTTAAAGTGCTGCCGCAGTCTGATCGGATGGGCTACCGCTTGAAGGGCAGGCCGCTTCAGATGCTGGAGCGTAAAGAAATGCTGTCTGAACCCGTCACTTTCGGGACAGTCCAAGTACCGCCGGATGGGAATCCCATCGTATTGATGGCGGACCGGCAAACGACGGGGGGATACCCGAAGGTCGCTCAAGTGATTTCGGCGGATTTGCCTCTGCTGGCTCAAGCCCAAATTGGCAGCAGAGTACGCTTCAAGCTGGTCGACCTTCAAGAGGCTCAGGAAACCCAATTGATGGTGGGGCTAAGCTTGGACTTTTTGAGAAAGAGCATTTATATGCATTTCATATAAGGAGGAGCTTCAATGAGATATGTAGACCTTAATTGCGATATGGGCGAAAGCTTCGGAGCGTATAGTCTGGGCAGGGATGCTGAAATATTGGCTTATGTGACCTCGGCCAATATTGCCTGCGGCTTTCATGCGGGGGATGCGGGAACGATGAGGAAAACGGTTAAGCTGGCTCTGGAGAACGGAGTAGGCATCGGGGCTCATCCGGGATTACAGGATTTAATCGGGTTTGGCCGCAGAAGGATGGATATATCACCCCAAGAGGCATATGACATCGTTATGTATCAAATTGGCTCGTTGTGGGGGTTTGTCCGATCGGAAGGCGGAACGATGCAGCATGTGAAAGCACATGGCGAATTATACAATATGGCGGCCGTCAATCAAGGTCTGGCCGAGGCTATAGCGGAAGCCGTATATAAGGTCGATCCTGAGCTGATCCTGTTCGGCTTGGCGGGAAGCGAGCTGATTAAAGCGGGCGAACAAGCGGGACTTCGCACAGCAAGCGAGGTGTTCTCGGATCGTACCTACCAGTCAGACGGATCGTTAACCTCCAGAAGACAGCCGGATTCCATGATCACGGATGACCAAGAGGCAGTGAAGCAAGTGATTCGCATGGTTAACGAAGGGAAGGTTGTTTCCAGGCAGAATGTGGACATCAGCATTCAAGCAGACACGATTTGTATTCACGGTGACGGCGTACATGCGCTTGAATTTGCCCGGACGATTAACGATTCCTTGAAACAAGCCGGCATTATCGTACAATCGATTGGATCAACAGTTTCCGATAAATCCTAAG
>JARBUQ010000380.1 GCA_029239545.1 Paenibacillus sp. | reverse complement strand
CCCGATTAGCTGCGCATACACAGCGCAGTGAGCCCTATCCCACTGTGCCTGGTCTTGAGGCACATAGTATCTCGATGATTATGCTGAATGTATCGCAGGAGCTGGCGGAGGCTCTGGCAGCTTTGCGGCACGCAAGAGAGCAAGAGGTGCGCGAACATGCTGGCAGTTATATGAACACGATCCTGACCAGATTCGCACAACCGGATCATACGGTCACAGAGCTGCTGCCGGTGGATGAAGAGCTCGCCGATACACTCATGTCGCGACATCTGAACCCAGGGCATACGATTGAATGCATGTGGTTCGTGATGACGGAAGCCAAACGGGTGGGGAACACCGCTGCGATTGATCAAGCTATACGAATAACCAAAAAAGCATTCGAGCTTGGATGGGATAACCTCCATGGAGGTTTGCTCCACTATGTGGACCGTGATGGAGGGACTCCGCGTGGGCGTGAGCTGGGCGATAACAGCTTCGAAAGGAATATTATTGAAACTCCCGATACGAAGCTGTGGTGGCCTCATTCTGAAGCGCTGTATACGCTGCTGCTGGCTTATGAGCAAACGGGTGATGCTGAACTTCTGAAGTTGTATGATAAGACGCATGACTATACCTTTTCAACGTTTCCGCACCCGGATCCTGCTGTTGGAGAATGGATTCAGATTCGTGATCGTACAGGTGTGCCATTAACCAAAGTAGTAGCGCTGCCCGTCAAGGATCCTTACCATATTTTGCGCAATCTCATCCTGATTGTAGAATTGCTGAGCACAGAACAAGACGTATAAGCTTAATGTTAACACAAAAACAACCCTGCAGGGAGACCTTTCGGTTTCCTGACAGGGTTGTTCTATTGTACAGCCATCATAAGTTTATTACTTAAATTTAGGCAGCCAATCACCGTGTGCCTCGATCATTGCGTCGCACATAGCAACAATATCGTCCATCGACAATTCTGCTGAGGTATGCGGATCCAGCATAGCGGCATGATAAATATTTTCTTTCTTCAATGTGCGGGAAGCTTCAATTGTAAGCAATTGAGTGTTGATGTTCGTCCGATTCAAGGCAGCAAGCTGCGGAGGCAGATCGCCTACATAAGTTGGAATTACTCCATTGGAATCAACGAAGCAAGGAACCTCCACACAAGCTTCTTTCGGAAGATTCGTAATGAGACCCGTGTTCATGACATTTCCGCCGATTTTGAAAGGAATGTTCGTTTCTACAGCTTCCATAATCCGTGACGCGTATTCATGGGAACGTTCATGAACAAGGTTATTGTTATTCACAATTTCCTCGCGCATCGTCTTCCAGCGCTCAATCTGATTCACACAGCGACGTGGATATTCATCCAGTGGAATATTGAAGCGTTCGATTAATTCAGGATAATTCCGCTTGATGAAATAAGGGTGGTATTCCGCGTTATGCTCGGACGATTCCGTAACATAATAACCGAACTTGAACATAAGCTCGAAGCGTACCATATCATAATGCTTTTCTTTTTGCTTCTCGAGCGCGCGTTTTTTGATCTCCGGATATAGATCTACGCCATCCTTGGTCACTTCCAGCAGCCATGCCATATGATTAATACCGGCGATTTTTGTTTTAACACCAGTCGTATCGATATCCAGATGCTTGAACAAATGCGGCATACAAACCTGTACGCTATGACATAATCCAACTGTGTTAACTCCACCGTCAGTCGTTAATACGTTCGTCAGAACAGCCATTGGATTCGTGTAGTTCAGGAACAATGCGTCCGGGCATACCTCTTGAATATCGCGAGCGAAGTCAAGAACGACTGGGATCGTACGCAGATTCCGGAATATACCGCCTATTCCGATCGTATCGGCAATGGTCTGACGCAGTCCGAAGCGTTTGGGGATCTCGAAATCTGTAATCGTACAAGGGTCGTATCCGCCCACTTGAATCGCGTTGACGACAAACTTGGCTCCGCGCAGCGCTTCCTTACGATCGGAATAAGATTTGATGGAGCATCTGCTTCCGCTTGAAGCTTTCAGGTTGAGCAACATTTTCTCGGAATCACTTAATCTTTGAGCATCGATATCGAATAATGCAATTTCGTAATCTTGAAGGGCTGGTGTTAACATGCAATCGCCAAGTACATTTTTCGCAAAAACCGAGCTGCCCGCACCCAGAAACGTTATCTTTGACATATGGTTATTCACTCCCTGTTTTTAGTTCTTTCGTTATCTACTATACTCGCTGTTGCTAAGGGGAACTATGGAGTAATGCGACGAGCATATGGACAAATGTAGTTTTTTTGATACGATAGAGTTACTGTTTAAGAAGGAAGGGACTAATGAATCGTGAGTACCGCATCGTATGCCAACGCTGTTCATCCATTTCCAGGTAAGGGTGAGCTTACCGCTCTGTTCGTAGGGTATGAGCAGACGGCTCCGTCCCATAAGGTAGGGCCCCAGGTTCGAGACTATTATCTCATTCATCATGTTTTATCCGGGAAGGGCACTTTTCAATGTATGGGCAAGCAGTATGAGATTAAGACTGGGCAGAGCTTTGTCATATTTCCAGGTGAACTGATTCGTTATGATTCAGATGGGGTTGAACCGTGGAGTTATACATGGATTGCGTTCAAAGGGACTTTGGCTGACCAATTGCTAAGCGGGCTAGGAATTTCTCAATACAATCCGATCGCCCAGCCGACCAATCATCGGAGGACGGCCGCATTATTCCGACGGCTCTATACCGTACTGGCCAAGGCTGAGCCCAGCTGTGATCTGGAGAGCGGTGGACTGATGAGGTTAATGCTTGCGGGGTATGTGAAGGAGGGTGGGACCCTGGTTACAGCCGGCAAAGCGACTCACAATCCGATTGAGGAGCAGGTAGAGCGAACCATTCGTTGGTTAACCCTGCAATATGCGCAGCCGATCTCCATTCAGGAAATTGCTCACTCGCTTGGGTACCATAGAACGCATTTATCCAAAATTTTCAAACAATACACCGGCGCTTCTCCTATGCATTTTTTACTGAAAATCCGGATGGATCGTGCCAAGCTGCTGCTGCAAGAAGAGTTGACTATCGAACAGGTTGCCTCCTCTGTGGGTTATCCTGATTCCTTGTACTTCTCGAAGCAATTCAAAAAATGGCATGGAACTACTCCTTCTGATTACCGCAATAATTTTCACACAAGAGCACCTGACTATAACGATTGCAACTGAAATACGAGGAGGAATCATGCCCATGACAGAGGATCAGAATACGGAACGTAGAAGAGAGCAGCTGTATCAACTGTTAGGTAGATTGCCGGATCGCAGCAGAGCCATTCGTGAGGAGCTGGTCGCGGTTGAGGAGCGTCCGACCTGTATCGTGGAGCATTTATACCTGGATCTGAATGGGATAGAGCAGGTTCCAGCTTATTTTCTGCGCAGTAAGGCCCAAGCGAGCGAAAAAGCGCCTTTGATCATATATCACCATTCACATGGCGGACGGTATAAGGTTGGAAAAGAGGAGCTTTTCGAGGGAGCTCCTTATTTGCTTGCGCCTTATTATGGAGAAGCTTTGACTGCTGCTGGTTATTCGGTATTAGCGATTGACAGCTGGGTATTCGGAGAGCGCAGCGGACGTTCGGAATCGTCAGTGTTCAAGGAAATGCTGTGGCATGGCCGCTCCCTGCTTGGCATGATGCTGTTCGACAGCCTGAGAGCGGTGGACTACGCAGTGAGCCGTCCTGATGTGGATGGATCACGGATAGGTACACTCGGAATGTCCATGGGCAGCACAATGGCATGCTGGCTATCAGCCCTGGACACAAGAGTAAAAGTTACCGTTGATCTATGCTGCATGACGGATTATCACGCCTTGATGGAAAGTGGAGGACTTGATCTTCATGGCTTATATTATTACGTGCCCGATCTGCTCACCCACTTCACGACCTCCCAGGTCCAGTCATTGATCGCTCCCAGACCGCACCTGAGTCTGGCAGGCAATCTTGATACACTTACGCCGACTTCCGGATTGGAACTCATTGATCAAGCTCTGAGACGGGTATACGAGGCTCAGGGAGCAAGTGACGCATGGAAGCTCAGCCGTTACGAGGTCGGGCATGAAGAAAATGCTGTCATGCGTCAGGAAGTAATGGAGTTCCTAAACAAATGGTTATAAGAGCTTGGCTGATTCAGACGAGAGGCTCGACCCAGCTTAAGCTGCAGCGGTATGCTTGGGCGATGCCTTGGATTAATGGCTTGAATGTCTGGTCGACAGCATAACAAACAGTGATCGGAGTCTGATAGCTGGCAATCAGATGTTCTTCCATTTGCAGTAAAGCTTGCGCAAGGTCTCCGGGCTGATCGGCAGACGATTCGATGCTGAACAAGTTTGTCAAGTGCTGGTACAAATATCGGTGGCCGCTTCGACTCTCGAAACCGTAGTCCTCGAAGGTGGAATGTAGTGTGGCCTGTTCGGGAAGAAGAATCAAATCGATCTCCTCGTAATCAAACTTGTAATGCTGCATAAGCTCTACTATAGCCTCCCGTGCGGGCTCATCGGATACGATCAACGTTTCCTTGTCCCTGTCGAACAGAGGAATGCCGGCTAATGCTTTGACTACTTGAGAGTAATACCCAGGTCTTTTTCCTTCAGGCATATGCATTTCTATAGCGATTTTGTACATGATAACCTCCGCAAATATTTTGGCGTACGCGAATTTCTTTGAACCTACTATAAATTATAGTTCACGAATTCACAATTTTCATATATCATAGAACTGTTATTTAAGTCTTTAGAACTAGTTAGGCAAAGGAGTGCAACCCGAATTGCGCGACAGACGCTGGCTGATGATCGCATCCATCTTATGTGTATCCCTACTTTTGCTATTTTTAGCTGGAAACGTTTTCAATAATCGTATATTAGTAGCAGATCCAGCGCAAGGCCGTAATCCAGATGAGCCTTTACCTGAGCTGAGTCCGGGACTGAAGGAAATTACCGTGCAAGTCTCCATGGAAGACAAGGAATTCGCTTTGCTCACGCAGCTTAACCAGCAATTTCAACTTATTCATTCTGATGTAACCATTAAGCTCGACAATGTCCCGCGGTCCGAATCCTATCCTAAGTGGAAGAAAGCTTCACAGCTAGGGGAAGCGCCGGATATCATGCTGCACGACAACAATTGGGT
>JARBUQ010000379.1 GCA_029239545.1 Paenibacillus sp. | reverse complement strand
CATCAGCCAAGGCTGAGCCAGAAGCCATGGCACGCGCAAGCTCTTCAAGCACCTGCGGATGCTGCTCCTCGAGCATCGCTTGGGCCAGGGCGGCGTGCGCTGCTTCGCCGCCGATTCTGCCGAGCGCCCACGCGGCTGTACCGCGGATCTCCGGGCGCTCGTCGCATGCCAGCCGTTCCGCCAGATGGGGCACCGCGGAACGGTCTTTAAAGCTGCCCAGCGCAATGATCGCGTTGCGCTGGATGGGCTTGCGGCCGCGCCAGGAGGCTGCCATGGACCCGTAGCGCTCTTTGAACTGCTTATTCGTCAGCGTAAGCAGCGGAATAAGCAGCGGCTTCACTTGCTCCGGGTCCGGCTGCAGCTCTGGCTGGTGTGTCCAGTTCTTGCCCTTGTTAACCGGGCACACGACCTGGCAAGTATCACAGCCATACAGCCGATTGCCGATCTTGAGCTTCATCTCATCCTCGACAAAACCCTTCGTCTGCGTTATGAACGAAATGCAGCGGCTGGCATTGAGCTCTCCTGGTCCGACAAGGGCGCCTGTTGGACAGGCGTCTATGCATTTGGTGCAGGAGCCGCATTGGTCGGTTATCGGATCATCAGGCGGGAACGGGATGTTCGTTATCATCTCCCCCAGATATATCCAGGAGCCCCATTCCGGTGAGATTATGGAACAGTTCTTGGCGCTCCAGCCGACACCAGCCCGCTCTGCAACAGCACGGTCTACCAATACACCCGTATCTACCATGCTTTCCAGCCTTGCATCTGGAACCCGCTCCCGTATAAAAGCTTCCAGCCGAGAGAGCCGGTCCCGCAGCACATGATGATAATCGGCTCCCCAGGAGGAACGAGAAATAATGCCTCGATATGCACCAGGTTCCGATTGAGGCGGATTGTGTAATTTGGACGGATACGCAATCGCAATCGATATAATGGACTGCGGCTCAGGCATACTTAATGCCGGATCCACTCTTTTCTCAATATCAGGCTCCTCGAAACCCGATTCGAAGCCTTTCTCCCTATGCCGCAGCAGCACTTGCTTCAGCTCTGTGAACGGAGCAGCCGAAGCAAATCCTATCTGATCAATGCCCAAGTCAGATGCCGCCAGACGAATGTCCTGCTTCAGCCTCTCCCATCTTGTGCCTGCTCCTGTCGCTGCGGCTGTCTGCATATCCCTGTTCTCCTTTAATTAGAGCGTTGAATGCTCTTCCTTCCGTCCTGACGCATAATCGGCTTGTTATAAGGCCCCTGCCTTACCCATCGGCCACAGAATAAAATCAGCACGTCCCTGAATCATTCCGGAGGCAACTGAACCGAATACACGGCTGTCAAGACTCGCTCCATGATGGCGATTATCGCCCATTACGAAATATTTGCCGTCCTCTACGACGAGCGGTCCGCGATCCCCGTCCTCTATCAGGTTATCCGTATACGGCTCCTGGACGACTTCACCGTTCACATATAGATTGCCGCTCCGAATTTCTACACGATCCCCAGGAAGACCAACGACCCGCTTCACCAAAAACTTGCGGCCGGCCTCCTGCTTGTCCGGATCCTTCAGAATTACGACATCCCCCCGTTTGGGACTTCCCGTTATATACACGATTTTGTTAACGAATAGCCATTCCTTCTCCTCAAGCGTAGGCTCCATGGAATGCCCCTTTACCGTCGATAAGTTAAATACATACAAATTCAACACAATCACAATGACCAGAGCAATCGAAACCGACTTGATCCAGTCCCAAATTTCTGCTGCTGTGTGCGACTTGACAACCTCACTCTGAGTGCTTGCCCCGGATGCAGCATCCGGCTCTTCCTGAATATCCTGTCTCGGCGATAAGCTCATGTTACACCTCTGGTACAACGTGTTTCCACATTTGATAGTAAGCCATAACCCGCTCATCCTCGAATGGAGAGTGGCTCCCTTTAATTCTTTGAAGCAAGCCGTCCATTCCACTCTTGACCTTGCGATCCACAATGTCGGGGTAATGATAATCCGCTTTGTGCTGTTCATATTCCTCTTGATCGACAACGAGTACTCCACCGTCTATCGTCCGAATAACGTCCAGGTCATAATCGATATACGTAAGCACCTTGCCGCTGACGTATGGCGGTGAAGCTATGTTGCAATAATACCGAATCCCTTGCTCCTCAATTAGCGACACGATGTTGTACCATTGACCAGGGATAAAAAAAGCTACGGACGGAATACGGCTAACCCATTCTTTTCCATCGCCTTCTCTGATTCTCGTCTGGCTATTCACAAGGATATACATGGATTCTTCAGCGTGCTCTTGAAACATACGCTCTTTGGGCACAAGCCAATTGTGCAGCCACATTCTGTGGAGATGCCCGTCATGCTTGAAGCTTTTGATGATGTACGGCGTTGGTTGTTCCATGGCAGGCCCTCTTTGTCGTCTGTCGCTACGTTCTATTATACATGAAGACAGTAATAAGCGTAAAACGGATTCACTTTCGGCAACCTCCCCGCGCGAGGTGCCGAAGCAAGTCCACCCAGCCGCACACCAAGTCGGAAAATAAAAACATATCCCTAGGCCGTCAGGCTTCAAGATATGCTTCTAATCGATCCTTATTCAATTGGCTCATTCACTTCCCGGATACAATCCGCAGATGGCGATACGATGTGGAGAAATCGCTTGACCCGTAACCAACGGCTTCGTAAACAGGTAAAATCGCTTCGTTATGAACATCTACTGTAATGAGAATCTTACTTACTTTGCGTTGGAGGAAACGCTGCTTCAGCTTCTGAATCAACGTCTTTCCGATCCCCCGGCGCTGATGCTGTGCAGACACAGCAATTCGGTAATAATAACCCTGGTTCTTCTGATCGATCGTACCAATAATGACTCCGGCAATTTCTTCATTTACAACAGCAACTAGGATAAGGTCAGAATCAAGCGACAGCTGCTTGGCGAAAGCCTCCAGCGTTTCATCAGTACAGGCTTCCGAAAGAACAGACGCCATCAAGCTTGTAATCGCAGCATAATCTGCTAGTTGAAAGGGCCGAACGTACATGAGGTGGTCTCCTCGTTACTAGATTTTGTGTACAGTCTGTAAATAGATTATACGACAAAATTCGAGGAATTCCTCTATTAATTTACGAAAACTATAAAAAATCTCCGTTTTTCTTTCATTTCCTCTTGAAAACGCTTTATTTTAAGCGTTTTCAATGATAGAATAGAAAATTAAGGGAAATTTGGATGTTACGAGTCTTTCAGATTGAATTGGATTTTACGGAGCTTCACCGAGAAAACGGTTTTCTCATAGGGGGTGCTTCTAACTGTTATTGTCCCTCCCATTAGCTCAACCAGTCTCTTCGTAATAGTCAATCCGAGACCGCTGCCTTGATACAGGTGATTGCGGGAATCCTCAAGTGTATACAACCGTTCAAATATCAATCTTTGCTGTGACTCATTAATTCCTTTACCTTGATCCCAAACCTCAATGTATGCGTATTCCGCATCTTCTCTCACACTCAGACCAATCCTTTTACCATCGCTCCCATATCGGATAGCGTTAGAGATCAGATTGTTCATGATTCGCTCCAGCGCCTCTACATTTCCCATCCCGCTAACGGTATGCTCGGGGATATCAATTGCAGCTTCGAAGCCGTGTGATACGATATTCTCATAAAAGAACAGGATGCTGTTCTTGCATATCTCTGTAATATTAATGCGCGACATGATCAGAGCTTGATCCCCTGATTCCAGCTTAGCCAAGTCGAAGAACTTGTTCATCAAACTGAGCATCTCGAGCGCCTTATCATGCACCTTTACCAATAACCGTTGTCTTTCTTCCGCATTCAAAGTCTCATCCCGGGAAATCGTTTCTGTCAATCCGAGCACAACCGTAAGTGGCGTTTTGAGATCATGCGACATGTTGGTTAACATCTTCTTAATCGATATCTCTGTTCTCGTGTAGTCGGCCTTAGTCTGACGATTCTCATCTAATAGCCGGTTCATCGCATTCAGAAGGGCCTGCAGCTGAAGGTCGCTTGTGAACAGCAGAATATGCTCTGCCGAACCGGTGTCTAATGCCTGCTCCAGCTTGCTGTAAATGTAGCTTAGCTGCTTTTTCTTGTTACGGCCTGCGATGTATTGAACGACAACGATGAGCAGCAGCACCGCTGCGATCCCTATCAGCCAATTGTTCATGCTAGAATTCCCCTAACTTGTAGCCAATCCCCCACACTGTTTTGATATATTGCGGCTTTGATGGATCGTCCTCTATTTTCTCTCTCAATCGACTGATGTGTACATTAATTGCATTCTCATCTCCATAGTAATCGTCCTTCCACACGGCTCGGTAAATTTGCTCTTTGGAAAAAGCCCGCTTAGGATTCGTCATCATCAGCTTGAGTATTTGCAGCTCTTTCGCGGTAAGCTTCAGCTCCAGCCCATTCTTGCTCACTTGATAATGCTCTATATCCAATGTGAGCTCATGAATCTGGATGACTCCCTCTTCCTCAGCAGCCACCGTCTGGGAATATTGGCTTGCGCGGCGCAGCGCAGCCTTGACTCTTGCCGATAGCTCGATGAGCGAGAACGGTTTGGTGACATAATCGTCCGCGCCGAACCCCAGTCCAATCGCTTTGTCCACATCGCTATCCTTGGCCGACAGGATCAATACAGGCACGAAGCTTTTCTCCCGCACGATTCTAAGTACATCCATCCCATCCAGCTCGGGAAGCATTAAATCCAGCAGCACCAGATCGAACGATTGCCCGCTGAACAACCGCAGAGCCTCCGCTCCATCTGCTGCATGCACAACCTTGAAGCCTTCCTTCGTCAGATGGCTCTGCACCATCTCTGCGATTGACTTATCATCTTCCACTACTAGTATGTTCTTCTGCATGTGCACTCAACCGCCGATCTGTACCAACTAATTGCAGCTTCTATTATACCGCTTCGGTGAGAGGAAGAAAATCCTGCGAGTGCGGGTACGCGATGCGGACATTAAACCGGGAACCCAATCCTAGCTGGCAATTAATATGGCACTCATATAAAAGCCCCTCACGAGCAAAGATCATCGTGAGAGGCGCAAGTCTTACACATAGTAGTGTCCGTTCTATAAAATGAGTTGGTGATTCTACCGCTTCAGCGTATCCTGCAATTCCAAGTTCAGCTTCAACACATTC
>JARBUQ010000378.1 GCA_029239545.1 Paenibacillus sp. | reverse complement strand
AGAAGTTTCAAAAAACCTTCCTTTGGACATCTACTGCCGCGGCAGTACTGGCTATCAGTGTAGTTGGATCGTCCTTCTTCTCCCCAGATCTTGCTATGGCTCTGAGACAGGTGCCAGGCTTGGAATCTGTATTCCGGATCGTAGGTGACTGGGGATTAAAGAAGGCTGATGAAACAGGCCTTGTAACAGAGATTAATCAATCTGTTACAGATCAAGGAATTACGCTTCGAATCACGGAAGCTATGTATGACGGAACGCGACTTACATTCGGTTACCTCCAGGAAGCTCCTGATGGCATTGAAGAGTTGGATGATGTCGAGTACCAGATAAATGGAAAATCGATGCATTTTGCTGGCAGCTCATCCGGTAACCGTATTGATCAGAATACGTATGCAGGTGTAGTTAATTTGACTCCTGATGTGGAGCTTCCCGAGAAATTCCAGCTTTCCATTCATGTGTACCGGATCGGAAGCATCGACGGACAATGGCAGTACACTATTCCGATCAGCAGAATGACTACCAATAATAAGGTAGTATTGCCCATGACAGTCCGATCATCCGGAGATGTCACCTTGACTGTGCAAAAAATTACATTCACCCCAAGCTTAACCGAGCTGTCCATTCAAATTAAGCAGCCTAAACAAAACCAGAAATTTATAAATTTCGATTTGATCGATGATAAAGGAATTGTGCTGGATAATCGAGGAGGAAGCGGTAGCGGAGAAACGGAGGGTGACTACGAAATTATGAACTTCAAGCAAATGTTCAGTCCCGTTCAAGCGATTCCGAAGTCACTGACCCTTCGCCCGACTATTAACGAGCCTGCAACACATATTCCCAAAGAAATCAAGGTTGCTATGGAGCATACACCCGATGAGCAGCATCCATTAATCCTGTCTCAGGGAGAGAGCGGTTTCTTGCAAATTACTCAAGTCGAGTATCTCAAAGATCGCACGCTGGTTCATTATCAGGCAAAAGGCACTCAGCCTTATTTGCAAGGAAGTCAGCTATGGATAGAGGGCGAATCCGGTGAGAAATATCGTATTATGGATAAATCTACCGAAACGCTCGACCCGGCCCAGTATAAATTCATCCGGGAATTCCCTTCATTCAAGCCTGATCAGAAGCTCATCTTCGTAACGAGAGAATTGCCTGGACCGAATTATACGAAAGAGCTGGAGATGACGATCCCGGTAACTCCATAACTGGATTAAGCCTGCAAAGCCCATTAACATTCATTCGCACTGCGCGCAGCACCCAGCGCTCGGTGCGAATGACGGTCTTTGCAGGCTTTTGACAATCGGGCTCTTATGCCTTCGCGCTAACATTGGTTGGGCCAGCAGCCCATTTACCCGACCGGCGAATTCGGATAGCCATCGCTGATGCGAACAAGCATACAATACCGGCCAGCACAAACGGAATCGTATAACTGCCCAGCCAATCCCGCATCACACCTGCTCCATAAGCCGCAGTTGATGCACCCAGCTGATGTGCCACCACAATCCAGCCGAAAACCATGCCCGACTGCTCTTTGCCGAACGTGTCGGACGTAATCTTGGCCGTTGGCGGCACGGTTGCAATCCAATCCAGTCCGTAGAATACGGAGAAAATCATAAGCTGAGTATAACCAGCTCCGAGGGCGTAAGGCAAAAAGATTAGAGAGAGTCCGCGAAGTCCGTAATACCAGAACAGCAGCCATCTGCTGTCGAAGCGATCGGTAAGCCAGCCTGACATCGTCGTTCCTACCAGATCGAACAATCCCATAAGGGATAGCAGACCTGCAGCTGTGACGATAGGGATCAAATAATCTCCGCATGCCGGGATCAGATGTGTGCCAATCAATCCGTTCGTGGAGAACCCGCACAAGAAGAAGGTACCCGCCAACAGCCAGAAGGTCCCGCTGCGACTGGCGTTACCAAGAGCTCTTATTGGCGCCAGGAACAGATTGCCCTTGAACGGAGTCGGCTTGCTGACTTCTTCTGTGCCAAGCGGAGCAATTCCTTTATCGTAGGGATGATTCCGCATCCAGATCGCAACAACTGGCACGAGGAGCAGAAGCACCCCCACCACTGTAAAAACAGCATATCTCCAGCCGATTGTATTCGTTATAGCAGCCAACAGCGGCAGGAATATTAATTGTCCAGTCGCTGCGCTTGCCGTGAGCAATCCAATTACTAAGCCTTTGTGCTTGACGAACCAACGGTTCGCAACGGTTAGTCCTAATACATTAGCCATCGTTCCAGTACATAACCCCACAATGACACCCCATAACACAATAAGCTGCCAAATTTCTGTGATCAGCGGGGTCAAGGACATACTTACCACAAGTAAAAGCATCGACAAGACCATGATCTTTCGTATACCATACCTTGCCATGAATGCGGCTGAGAACGGCCCCATTAATCCATACAATAAGATGCGGATGGAAGCCGCCGCCGATACCGCACTACGGTCCCAGCCGAATTCTTGCTCCAACGGAATCATTAACACACTGGGAACAGAACTAATAGCCGCCGACACCAGCAATGTCAGGAATACTATGGATACGACAACCCAACCGTAATACAATTTTGATGCTTGACGATCCTTTTGCATTCTACGCACACTCCTGACTATGTTCGCGGATATCCAAACAAGCTTTCCTCTTACATTGCAGAACGAAACACCAGAACCGCGTTATGTCCACCAAACCCAAACCCATTAGACATGGCCACCTTGACCGATGTGTTTCTAGCCTCATTAGGCACATAATCCAAATTACAATGCGGGTCGGGGGTTTCGTAATTGATTGTAGGTGGAACCATGTTATGAGTAATGGCCTGGATGCAAGCCACCGCCTCAACTGCCCCGGCTGCACCGAATAAATGTCCTGTCACAGATTTCGTGGAACTGATCAATGGGGGTTGAGCGCTATGCTGATATAAAGTCTGGATTGCCCTAGTCTCAGATTGATCTCCTAAAGATGTGCTAGTGGCATGAGCATTAATGTAATCAACTGCCTCAGGACGAATATTCGCATCCTCCAGCGCAGCCTTCATCGCCCGATATGCCCCACCGCCCTCTGGATCTGTAGCTGTAATATGATAGGCATCGGAAGATGCTCCATACCCGGCTATCTCTGCTAGTATAGGAGCACCACGAGATAGTGCGCTATCCATGGACTCCATTATCAATATTCCTGCTCCTTCGCTCATAACGAAGCCATCGCGATGCAGATCGAATGGACGGCTCGCTTGCTCCGGATGGTCATTATTCGTGGACATGGCATGCATATTGCAGAAGCCAGCCAGAGCAAGCTCATGAATGGATGCCTCGGCCCCTCCGGCAATCATAATATCAGCCCTGCCGCTGCGGATAACGTGAAAAGCTTCCCCAATAGCATGATTACTAGTTGCACAAGCAGACATTGTGGCCATAGTAGGACCTCGGGCTCCGGTAAGAATAGAGATCTGCCCTGCTGCAATATTGCCAATCATCATGGGAATCATGAAGGGACTTACCCTCTTGGGTCCGCGCTCCAGAAAGGTTTGATGGTTCTGCAGCAATGTATGAATCCCGCCAATACCAGTCCCGATATATACCCCCACACGTTCTGCATAACGACTGACCTCAAGCCGGGCCTGCTCGATCGCTTGCTGAGTTGCAGCAACTGCGAACTGCAGATATCGGTCATATTGTCTAATCTCTTTGGTGCTCATATAGGAATCCGCCTGAAAATCCCTTACGGTTCCTGCAATCTTGGTCGTAAAATGTGTCGTATCAAATTGATCGATCGCCGTTATGCCGGATTTTCCTGTTGTAAGATGGTTCCAGTATGTGTCGACATTGCTGCCTATCGGAGAGATTACACCCATTCCGGTAATCACAACTCTTTTCATGCATAATCCTCCTCGTCATTGATTGGCCTGCCTATTTAGAAACCGATCGGTCTGTTCCTTGTCAAAAAAAATTATTGTTGTCTGACTTGAGCATTCAAATAATGCGTCAAATATTGAATTACCACATTAACTGCCTGTTCATTCTCCGAAAGCTTACTCATCATGAGCGAGCCTTCCATCGCAGCAATGAGAAAAATAGCAGTCTCGGCAGCATTCACATCTTGTTTTATTTCATTCGCGCTCTTGCCCTGCTCAATGATCCCAGCTATCAGCGATTGGAATTTATCCATGGACAAATCGGCCTGTTTCTTCAGGAAAGGATGTGCATCATCGGCTTCAATCGCCGCGTTCATAATCGCGCAGCCTCCTGGCAGTGGAATGCCACGAAACAAATCCTGCGCAACGGATACGATCGCGATCAATTGGTCAACAGAATGGGAATAGGCAGCTATTGCGTCATCAAAGTGCAGCCTGATCTCCTTGACACAATAACTGAACACTTGACTAATAATCTCATCCTTGCTCTCAAAATGATTATAAATCCCGCCTTTCTTAAGACCGGTAACCTCCATAATCTCCGAAAGGGAGGAAGCATAGAATCCTCTTTGATTCAACACTTGAGCCGCGGTTTCTATTATATGCTCCCTGGTCTGCTCCCCTTTTCGCATGTTAGAACCTCCTTCTACACAGACCGATCGGTCTTTTTCGTCATTGTACTCCCTCATCACGAAATTATCAATAGTTGATTTCTCAAAAGGTGTACGGAGGCATGAGTTCTTTTCGGCTTAAACAGACGGCTCGTCCGATTCTTTCTCTATACTGTCTGCTTCCCGTAAGCTGATCATCAATTGCAGCTTGTTGTGCTGGCCTTTCTTCAATAACCTCTGCTGGTACAAAAACTGGATTTCATCTCTCTCGGCCTGAATGGCTACCATTTCCAGACCCCTTACTTGTTTATTAAGAAGCTGATTGTCCGAATCAAATGACAACTGACTACGGAGCTCCGCAATGATGCGGTTATATCTCCGTATGACACGACTTGCAGCAGCATTATGAGCTCCGGTATAGTGCTTACGAATTGCATCTATAGCGGCCTCGGATGAACGTATTTTCAAACGAATAATAACCTGTTTCATATCAGATGATATAGGCGCATCGGCCGCGCGTTTGGAAGGAATCAAGTAGGCTGCGAGCTTGCCGAACAATACGGAGAACAGCATATACCATAAATGAAGGCGGCTTGTAAGGGCCAGCTTCACTCTTCTAAGGTTGGTAAACATTCT
>JARBUQ010000011.1 GCA_029239545.1 Paenibacillus sp. | reverse complement strand
AGGCTCTCCTGTTTCTTTAGTAAAAAAACAATATTTTTTGTACAGTGTTGATCTATCAAAAAGTGCAAAATAAATGATCGAAATGACAAAGAATCCGGCACCGGAATAGACTATGATAAGTACATGCTGGGTTCATTCTGGACAGAGTCGTGCTGCCAAGGCAGGAGCATTACGCTGTATACATGCTGGGAATTGAAAGGATGAGGGACATGAAATGTGGAATGTACGAAATCGACATCACTCCACCGCTAGGAAGTACAATGCCGGGTTATTTTGATGACCGCAAGGCTACTGGAATCAAGGACAGATTGTACGCCAAATCATGTGTGATTGAATCGGAAGGAAATTGTCTGGCGCTGCTCGTCCTGGACACCTTATTCGTCCACCCTTATGTCACGGATGAGGTTAGGCGGCGAGTTCAGGAGTCTGTAGGAATAGCGGGTGCTGCGATCATGATTGCGGCAACACATACTCATACGGGCGGCCCCGTGTTCACTACCACCTTCCTGTCGGCGGACCAGGGTTATCTGGAGCTTTTGGCAGAGCGCGCCACGGAGGCGATTATTACAGCCTATCATGCACGAAAAGAAGCCCGTATAGGATACGGGATGGGACAAGAGGGAGATATCGCCTTTAATCGGCGTTTCTGGATGAAGGACGGGAGCCTGCGCACGAATCCCGGTGTCGGCAATCCTGACATCCATAAGGTGGAAGGTCCCATTGATCGTGATGTACTAGTTGTGCGAATTGATGATGCTAATGGTAATCCCATTGGGATTATCAGCAATTATACTTGCCATACGGATACTGTGGGAGGCACGGAATTTTGCGCCGACTTCCCAGGCCAGCTAAGCGCTGTATTGAAGAAAACATACGGGGAATCTATGGTCAGTCTATTTTTTATGGGCGCTAGCGGTAATATTAACCATGTCGATGTCACGGGAAGATGGCCTAGAAGCTCCGATACCTATAAGATTATGGGCCGTATACTCGCCGGGGAAGTTATCAGAGTACGGGAAAAAATCCGCACGGAGACTGATCTGCAGATTGAAGTCGATCAACAAATGTTTATGATGGACTACCGTCTCCCCCTTGCAGAGGATATTGCAGCCGCACGTCTTTGCTTGGAGAATCCGTCAGCAACACAAAACGACCTAGCCTTCGCAGCCGAGCTTCTGAACTCCCTGCATTGTGAGCCGCAAGCGCATGTTGAGGTGCAGGCCTTCAAGCTGGGTCAGATGGCTTTCGTAGGAGTGCCTGCTGAGCTGTTCGTTGAATTCGGGCTGCAGATCAAAGCACAATCGTCAAGTCCTTTTACAATGATCAATGAATTATGCAGCGGTCACGTTGTAGGGTACATATGCCCGCAGGAGGCAATCGATCATGGCGGCTATGAGCCTCGTATCACAAGCAATAGCAGAATACCTGGAGACATGGGCAATCGGATTGTGGAGTCTGCCTTATCTATGGTGAACAAATAAACCTGGCCAAAATTGGCCAGGTTTCCTCTTCCATATGCGGTTCGTCCTGTAAGGCATTACACTTGCTTGTGCAGCTTAACAACCAGCTTCTTAAGCGCCTGTTCTATCTCTAATGCACAAGCTTCGTACTCCTGCAGCGAACCGCCGAATGGATCGGCAATATCAGGGTCTGGCAATTGACGCTCCAGCATATCCAGTCTGCGCAGATCCTCATTGCTTATTTTTTGAGACAAGGCTTGCTTTATCTGCAGTTCGGATTCCAGCTCTCCTCGTTCTGCGATTAGGCCTAGAACCGTCGGATCATTTTCTACATATTCCTTGAGAGTGAATACTTTGTCCACCATACCTGGAAATCGCCGCATGACTAATTGTTTGTGTGAGGAAGTCATAGTCAGAATCAGATCCGCCCAGTCTACGCTATCCTCTGTCAGCGATTCGGACTGTCCTTTAGCCTTAGCCCCTCTGCTCCTTAGAACAGAGACCGAATGCGCAGACAGAGGCGATCCTCCAAAAGCCGATACCCCTGCTGAGCGCACTTCCCACGAACGCCCCGCTTGCTCTGCCATTCGCCGGAATAAACCTTCTGCCATCGGACTGCGACATGTATTGCCGGTGCAAACGAATAAAATATGTTGCACGCGCATGATACTCTCCCCTTTATATTAAGAATCGAATTCCAAAAGCAATCAGGATGACTCCACCTAGTGCTTCACCATATTGGCCTGCCCATTTACCCGCATTCCTGCCTATCCACAATCCCAGTATAGACATCACGCCGCCAAATAGACCAAACATCAGAACCGTAAGAATAATATCTGTAGCAAACAGGCCCAGTGAGACGCCCACGGATAAAGAATCTATGCTCACACTAAGTGAAAACAAAAGCACTCCCCACGTGGAGCGGTAATTGATAACGTTGATATTATGGTTGCCGAAGGAACTGTATACCATGTGTACACCCAGGACAAGCAACAGCCCTCCTCCGGCAAGCTTGGCCACATCACCTAGAATCGAGCTGACGTATTGCCCCATGAACATCCCCGTTAATGGCATGATAACATGGAACAAAGCGATCACGAAACTGATTCTTAGAATATGCAAAAACCGTATCCCTTTAAGCCCGATGCCGATTCCCAGCGAGAATGCATCCATGCCAAGCGCAACGGCCATCATTAGTATGGTAATGAGTTGCCCTGCAGCAGATGCAGAAGCAGAAACAGCTTGCATTGAATCTCCCCCATGGTCCTGTCCTATGTTCTTAATCAACATATGCGGACAAAGAGGGAAACATGTTCGAATAATAAGGCCAAGCTCCTGAATCTATACGTCTACCATGCGGCCACCTGCTGCTTTCTGCAGACGATTCATCAAGGCCACTCCAATCCCTAGCTCTGGATAAGTTTCTGCCCAGATCTTAGTGATTCCCTGCTCGTCGAATTGCCGAAGTGCCGCATACAAATCATGCGCCGCGGTTTCCAGCTCATTCTCATCTCCGCATCCTATAACGAGGTCTGCATCATATTGGAGAGCTTTCTCCTGCATCGTTAGAACGCCCGTTCGTTCCCCTTTTTGACGAGCTTCGTTAATCTGGCTCTGAATCCACTCTCGAACAGGATCGCTGCTCGCTAGGACAAGCGAATCGCGCCTCTTCAGCCTGACCAGTGTCATGGCGCCCTGAGGGGCGTAATGGGTATATTTGATTCCGGGGGATTTCGGTACATAGGCTGCCGATTCCTCATTTGGACGACATGTGTCCGATGTGGGCTCTAGCCCCAATCCTCTATAATCTTCCACTGTGCAGTCGGGCACCGCCACTCGCAGCTGATCTGCCGTCACACCGCCTGGCCGCAGCACATGCACAAGGTCGCCGACGACTTCGACGACCGTCGACTCGAGCCCGACGCCAGTCGGTCCGCCGTCGACAAGGCCCGCGATGCGCCCGTCCAAGTCCTCGCGGACGTGCGCTGCAAGCGTCGGGCTCGGGCGCCCCGAGCGGTTCCCGCTCGGGGCCGCCACCGGGCAGCCCGCCGCCCGAATGAGCGCCTGCGCCACAGGGTGCGCAGGCATACGCACGGCCACGGTCGCGAGACCGGCCGTGACACGGGGTGACACGGCGCCGGGACGCGCCGGCAGCACGAGCGTGAGCGGCCCGGGCCAGAACCGGGCCATCAAGCGGCGGGCTGCGTCGCTGACCTCGGCGACCAGCCCGTGCAGCTGCTCCCAATCCGCGATATGTACGATCAGCGGATTGTCCGACGGGCGGCCTTTAGCCACGAATACGGCTTCCACAGCAGCCGTGTTCGTGGCGTCCGCCCCCAGTCCGTACACCGTCTCGGTGGGAAACGCTACGATCTCCCCTGCGGCGAGCAATTGCCCCGCTTCCTTGAGTGCCTCTATATCTTCATTCCGGTTCAGCAACCGGGATACGTCTTCCGGATCGACCGTCCAATACTTCGTCATGTCTATATTCATCCTTACTCATCAAGTGTTTACTAATCCACCTATATGCTGAGCGAAAGTTTATATTAGCGAACGATTGCCTTTGGCAGCATATAGTCTAAAAGTAGGCTAATGATATTCGCATGATTTTCTTTCGTTCAACTTATTTAGTATAGCGCTTGAAGAATAAGCTGTCATCTTGACTTAAGCGAACAGGCTCTTCACTTTCATCGTGACTTTCTTCGTTACTTCCCACAGGAAGAACTTTACTTCTGCTTTAGGTGCCGTATTGTCGTCAAGATTGGCGTCTGCTCCTGCGGCTGGCGCTGTCTGCTTTACACTTGTCTCACTAGCTGCAGCAGAAGGTTTTCCTTTGGCAATAGAGGCAGAAGCGGTTTTCACATTGGAAGCACTCGATTTATCGGTTGGAGCCGCCTTCGCATTACTTTTCCCATTTTTAGCTGCTGATCCTGCTGGAACCGCTTCTATAGAACTTGCTTCTGCCGCTTTAGCTTTCACCCCTACAAAACAAAGCGGAGGAAACAAGACACACCACCAGTTCTGCCCTTCTCCTTTACCCAACACAATACGCAATGCCTCATATTGTCCTTCAGGATATGACTTGTTGCCGAATTGCTTAGCCGGAAAAGACACTTGACCCAGTTCAACCTGGTACGCTTGATCATACCCATTGTTCGCAAGAACTTCACCTACCAGGCTCTCAATTGCAGGAATATTTGCCGTTATTGCAGCACGGGCTTCCTCCAGTCCGGATGGATCCAATACCCAGGTGCTGATTTCTTGAACAACTTCGTTCTGCACCTGACGTTTAATCCATTGATCCTGCGGTGTATCGGAGTTGGCCAGAATACGAATGCGAATGGCATCCTCAGGTATGGAAGAATCCAAGATTGCGGCTTGAATTCGGTTAGACTCCCAACAAAACATCATCACCATAAGTGCAAAAGCTACAAATATATAAGGACGAAATGATACGCGCTTTACCATAGAATAAAACCCCTTTCTCTTACCTAGTCCAAGTATGGCCAGCAGAGAAAGGAGTTAAACCTACGAATCTATTATTTTTTTCTAGCAATCTAGCAAACGCCTTAGAATACCTTTTTGCTTGCTGCCTATTCCATCCATCACCAGCGAATTCCAATCACATGCCGCTCAATTCCAGCCAAATCCGGAACGATCCGAATTTCTTCCCATAGACCGGTATTATGGAGCAGCTTGGCAACATCTGGCGCTTGCCCTTGCCCAACCTCCAGGCCTACAAGACGCGGCTGCTTAGGTGCTAGCTGCATCAGTTGTTCAGCTAAGCGACGATATAGGACCAATCCATCCGGGCCTCCATCAAGCGCCATTACAGGTTCATAGCAGCGAACTTGTATATCCAGGGTCGCTATTATATCAGTTTCGATGTAGGGCGGATTGGATACTACGATATCGAGCGCAGGAATATCAGAATCGGTAGCTTGAGTCTGACGTGCCTCTTTCTGTTCACTCTTCATCGCTATAAAAGGTCCTAACAAATCTCCCTGATGAAAAGCTACCCGCTCCGTCACCCCGTTAAGAACGGCATTGCCTCGTGCAGTATCCAGCGCCTCTGGCGACAAATCTACCGCATGCACCTGCCACGCAGGACATTCTGCAGCCAATGTCACTGCAATCGCACCGCTTCCCGTGCCAATATCGGCTGCTACGATGGGTCGTGCTGCATCCGGCCACAATTGCCGTCCGATTAGCATGATTTGCTCCACAAGCAGCTCTGTTTCCGGTCGCGGAATAAGCACAGATCGTTCCACGTGGAACGGTCGTCCGTAGAACTCTTGCTCCCCGGTAATGTATTGCACCGGCTCACCGTCAGCCTTCCGCTGTAAATATCCAGCCCATTCTGCTGCTTTTTCTTCCGGAAAAGGGTCCGACCAAAGCAAGTACAGCTCCGTCCGGCGCAAGCTAAGCGTATGTCCCAGCAGTAACTCCGCTATAATGGTGTGATCTGTTACATCATGCCGCTGCAAAAAAGAAGAAGCCTCCAGGTAGGCTTCACGTATGGTGGACATAACCCTTATTCCCCTTTTTCCATAAGCTCGGATTGGGCTTCTAATGTAAGAGTCGAAATGATCTCCCCCATATCTCCGTTCAATACCTGATCCAGCTTATGGAGCGTAAGACCGATCCGATGATCCGTTACCCGGCTCTGTGGATAGTTATACGTCCGAATCCGTTCACTTCGGTCGCCTGTACCTACCTTGCTCTTGCGTTCCGTTCCGTACTTAGCGTCTTCCTCTTGCTTCATCATGTCGAATATACGCGCGCGAAGCACTTGGAGTGCCTTGTCCTTGTTGGAGTTCTGCGATTTGCCATCCTGACAGGTGGCTACAATCCCTGTAGGTACATGTGTCACCCGAACAGCTGACTTCGTCGTATTAACAGACTGTCCACCCGCTCCGCTGGAACAGAACGTATCTACACGGATGTCTGAATCCCGGATATCTATCTCTACTTCCTCGGCTTCGGGCATAACTACAACCGTTGAAGTGGAAGTATGGATACGTCCGCCCGATTCCGTTACCGGAATACGCTGCACCCGGTGTGCGCCGCTCTCGAACTTCAGCTTGCTGTAGGCGCCTTTGCCTGAGATCATGAAGATTATTTCCTTGAAGCCACCCAGATCGTTCAGGTTCGCCTCCAGAATCTCCGTCCTCCAGCCCTGCGTATCCGCGAATCGAGTATACATCCGGTACAGGTCTGCCGCGAATAATGCGGCTTCGTCTCCGCCTGCGGCTCCTCGAATTTCCACGATTACGTTCTTGTCGTCATTCGGATCCTTCGGCAGCATCAAGAGACGGATTTTCTCTTCCAGCGATTCCTTGCGCTCTGTCAGCTCATCGAGCTCCATCTTGACCAGCTCGCGCATTTCCTCGTCCAGCTTCTCATTTTGCATGGCCTTAGCAGCCTCGTACTGTCCCATCACACTCTTGTATTCCATCATAGCCTCGAAAGGCTCTTGAAGATCGGATTGTTCCTTTGAATACTCCCGGAGACGTTTCGAATCGTTAGCGATATCAGGATCGCAGAGCAACTCGCTCAATTTCTCATATCGATCGGCCAGTGCTTGCAAACGGTCCAACATCGTGCCCACCTCCTAGTTATTTGTTCACTCATTACTATTATACGTTGAAACGGAAATGCATGACATCGCCATCTTTAACTTCATACTCTTTTCCTTCCAAACGGAGCTGACCCTTCTCCTTGGCTGCGTTCATTGAACCGCTGTTAACCAAATCATCATAGGATACTACCTCTGCGCGAATGAATCCTTTTTCAAAATCCGTATGAATGACTCCTGCGGCTTGCGGCGCCTTCATCCCTTTGCGGATCGTCCAAGCACGAACCTCCTGCACCCCGGCTGTAAAATACGTATACAGACCAAGCAGCTTGTAGGCTGCGCGAATCAACCGGTTGAGACCCGATTCCGTCAAGCCCAGCTCTTCAAGGAACATTTCCTTGTCTTCACCTTCCAGCTCAGCAATTTCGGATTCTACCTTTGCACTTATCGGAACTACTTCTGCTCCTTCTTGTGCAGCGAACTCTCTCACCAGCTTCACATAAGGGTTTTCGTCGGCATTGGCGGCTTCTGCCTCACTTACATTTGCTGCATACAGCACAGGCTTCATCGTCAACAAATGCAAATCGCGAATTAACAGCTTCTCTTCGACAGTCAGATCGACCGAACGGGCAGGCTGGTCCGAATACAGAGCTTCCTTCACGCGTTCGAGACACTCTACTTCCTGAGCGACCTTCTTGTCGCCGCCCTTCATGTTTTTGCGGGAACGATCAATCCTTTTATCCACGGAATCAATATCCGCCAGGATCAGCTCCAGATTAATCGTAGTAATATCTCCGATCGGATCTACTTTGCCTGATACATGGGTAATATTATCATCTTGGAAACAGCGCACTACATGCACAATCGCATCCACTTCACGGATATGAGCGAGAAACTTATTTCCCAAGCCTTCCCCTTTGCTTGCCCCTTTAACCAGACCTGCGATGTCAACGAACTCGAAAGCAGTCGGCACTACTTTATGAGGAACGACTATCTCGGTCAGCTTCGTCAATCGATCATCCGGAACTTCTACCACGCCCACATTCGGATCAATCGTACAAAACGGGTAATTCGCCATCTCGGCACCCGCTTGGGTAATTGCATTAAATAAAGTCGATTTCCCCACATTAGGGAGCCCAACGACACCACATGATAAAGCCATCTATTTAACCACTCCTTATAATCAATGCTTAACTTATACATTATACAGTAGAACCAACTGAATGTCATCTGCTTGGTCGTTGTGCACCTAAACCCGATCGCCAGGAAAACTGCAGGTATCTGCTTGTTCATAACTTTTCCACAGAACCGACACATTATGATGGGCACTTTTGACTCATTTCGGCTTGATAAGTGATTTTATCCACAATCCATCCCCAAAATCGCCCTAGTTATCCCCATGTCCCTAATTAAATCCACATTTCATATATACTTATCCCCATTTAAAGTCTTTGTCTTTAAATCATTTCGCTTACTAACGTAATAACTCATAAGAGCTCCCAGTTATGGACAGCCTTTCTCTATCTCTTTCCTTGCTATTCCTAACCGCATCTAATAAAATTAGAAAACAACTACAGCTATTCGCTTGAAAAAGTAGTTATCCCCATGTGGATATTAGTTATCGACATGAAATCACTAGTTGTACACAGGGTTATCCACAGCATGTTAACAACAAGAATGAATGTTCGGACAACTGATATGTGCATACTTTATTTTTAAGATAAGGAATTGTGATATGGACGACCATACATTTTGGATGTTAGAAGCGATAGCCGAAGCCCGCAAGGCGGAGGCGCTTCGCGAAGTGCCAATTGGCGCAGTCATCGTTCGTAACGGTGAAATTGTAGGCAGGGGTCATAATTTGCGGGAAACGACTTTCGATCCGACCGCTCATGCCGAAATGATTGCCATCCGGGAAGCAAGCGCAAACTTAGGCGCCTGGAGATTACTTGATTGCACATTATACGTAACCTTGGAGCCCTGTCCAATGTGTGCCGGCGCTCTCGTGCAATCTCGAGTGAAGCAGCTCGTTTACGGAACAACGGATCCCAAGGCCGGCTGTGCCGGAACATTGATGAACTTAGCTCAGGAAGAACGATTCAACCATAGGGTTGATGTCGTAACAGGTGTACTGCAAGAGGAGTGTGCTCAACTGCTAACCCAGTTTTTTCGCAGCCTGCGTGCCAAGGGCTAATCGTGTTGGCTTTATTCAAACATACTACAACGAAGAAGAACCGTCCGGACATATCCGGACGGTTCTCTATTCATGCCGTTTTGGAGCCTAAAACTCAACCTAATATTGCTTCGATACGATCAAGCTGTTCTTGAGATAACTTCACGCCTGCCGCCTTCACATTCTCCTCCAACTGATCGGGTGAGCTTGCACCAATAATAGCACTGGAAATGCCAGGCTGTCTAAGAATCCAAGCCAGAGCCAACTGAGTCATGCTCAGCTCAGCGTTGGCAGCTACTTCCTGCAATTGGCTGACCCGCTCCAGATTGGATTCCGTCATATATCTGCTTATAATCTGGCTGCCTCGTTCGGTTGCCCCACGGCTTCCCTCAGGAGCCTCTGTCATCGATTTGTACTTGCCTGACAGCACGCCTTGCGCCAGCGGTGAGTAAACAACCTGGCCAATCCCCAGCTTTTCGCATACCGGAATAATTTCTTGCTCAATATCACGCTTCAACATGTTGTAGGGAGGTTGGCTCGCTACAATCCGGTCTAATAACAGCCGATCTGCCAAATGGGCAGCCTCCGTCATCTGGGCAGCGCTCCAATTACTCACTCCTACATACAATACCTTTCCTTGACGAACCAGATCATCCATCGCTCGGAGTGTCTCTTGCATCGGCGTTACAGGGTCGAAGCTATGGCAATAATATAAGTCTATATAGTCCATGCCCAGCCGTTTCAGGCTTGCATCGCATTGCTCAATAATATGCTTTCTGGACAAACCCCGATCATTCGGTCCGTCCCCCATCTGTCCCCATACCTTGGTAGCCAGTACGAATGACTCGCGTGCATAACCGCTAAGCGCTTCTCCCATGACCTTCTCAGCTTCGCCGCGCATATAGGCATTAGCCGTATCATAGAAATTAACACCAGCTTCATACGCTCTATGTATCGTGTCAACCGCCTTCTGCCTCTCCACATATCCACCGTAGGTTAACCAGCTTCCCAAGCTGATTTCACTGACCTTTAATCCTGATCTTCCCAGATTGCGATATTGCATTTCCTGATGCCCTCCTTAAGATCGGCTGCCCATTGGACTGCACGTGAATAATCCTGCTTCTTTATATTAGCACATTCCACAAAAAGAAAAGAACCGTAGTCGCATACGGCTCCCTTTACAATAGCACTTTGCTTTTTAACTTGGGCATGTCAATGATCGTAATGATCTTACTATCCACGGAAATCGTTTCTTCATCTTGCAGCTCCTGCAGCACCTTTGTTACCGATTCACGGACGGTCCCTACCATGTTGGCAATTTCCTGATGAGTAAGCTTCACTGTAATCTGTGTCTGTCCTTGCCTGACCTCTCCATAATCGAGCGACAGTTGATATACTGTCTTCAGAATACGAGTTCGGACGTCTAGGAATGTCAAGTCATGGATTTGTTCATTTGCCCTTCTCAAACGATTCATGGTCACTTCCAGCAGCTTCAAACAAAGTGCAGGAGCCCGCTCCATACACTCGAAGAACATCGAACGGCTGAGTGTGTAGATGACACTAGGCTCTAGCGTCTCCGCGTTGGCTGAACGGGTAACTCCCTTTTGGACGAGGGCCATTTCTCCGAAGAAATCTCCCATTCGAAACAAAGTAAGAATGATCTGCTTCGTGTTATCGATGCGATAGATCTTCACCGTACCGCTTTTGACCAGAAAAAGCTCGTCCCCTGTATCCCCTTCAAAGAAGATAATGGAATTCTTCTTATAGTTGCGCTCCATAAAAAGGGAGGAGATCAAAATCAGCTCCTCATCCTTCAAATGCTGGAACAACGGGACGTTACGGACTAACGCCACAATATCTTTCATTCAATGCTCACCTTTTCTGGAGAAAACTTTACTTAGTGCCAACTGCTTCCCCCACACGAAAAATCATTATATTCAAATGCCGAGATAAATCGATTTCATAAGGCTGCTTCAAAGGTTCTCCATATGGATTCCGAAGAACACGGACAACAGGCCTGTGCTTGAATTCGTTATTTATCTTGGACACAATACCCGTCTCACCGGAATTCAACTCCACACTTAGTCCTATCGGGAACAAAGCTACTCGGTTACGAAATTGTCTAACCTTGTGTATATCGAACAATGTACCGGCCCCACCGTACAAAACCTCAATCGCCTGATGGGGAAGCATCGCTTCACGATGGGCTCTTGGATGAGTCAATGAATCATAAGTATCGAATAACCCGATCCACTGAGCATAAGGATGAATCTCATCGCCCTTAAGACCATGCAGGTATCCAGTTCCATTAATTCGTTCATGATGCTGCATTGCACAGTACGCTACCTCAATGGGGATACCCGGTTCTTCCTTAAGCAGCTTAAAGCCGTACTCGGTGTGTTTCTTAATCTCAGCGAATTCTGCAGGTGACAAGGTAGATTTCTTGGTAAGAATTTCCCTTGGGATCTTAAGATTCCCAATATCGTGAAGGAGAGCACCCAGACTGAATGCATCCAGCTCCTCTCTATTGTAACCTTCAAGCATCCCGAACTTGGTCGCGTAGACACATATATTCATTGATTTCTGTATGAAATGCTGCTCGTAGGCACTTGATTGGAACACATTCATATTCATCAACATTATCGTATCATGATGCTGCAGATCGTCAACTACCATACTAACACTCTTGGAGCATAATTTGTAAAGCTGACCATTAGAGGTCCTTGGATCGTAGCTAGTGCTGGCAACTCGATCAAGAATATGAAGCAGCGTCGATCTGAGATTAATTCTGGTCTCTTCTTTGATTAAATCCTCAATGATAATATCATCGGTATGTGTGTCCTCAATATGAAGGTACTCAATACCCATCTTTTGCAACTTGTTGATTACATTCTGCGAAAGCTGGTATTGATAGCCGACTAGGATTTGTCCTTCGCTGTTAAAGATCGGTTTGCCTAATCTCATGCCGGGCACACATAAATGAGTTGGAATTAGGCGCATGGGCAGTAGTCCTTTCTCCTTACTATCGGGGTTGTCAACAACCTATATATCTATTCTATTCCATTATCCCACAATAGGCTTGTAAGCTCTGTGTATTATTTTACAGAATAAATGTGTACTTTGACACCTCTTTTAGCAAGGAAAGGCAAAATAATTTATTTATTTGTACCTAAAATAAGCAAGTTTGAGGTTTCGAGGCAGCGAATAGGACTATTAGCTCACACCAAAGGGCTCAACAGATAAATAAAAGCCTATCCTGGAATAGGATTACATACTGGTATCCCTCCTGCATAATATGCTATAATGATTCTTGCTGCGGCTCCGTAGCTCAGTGGATAGAGCAAACGTTTCCTAAACGTTAGGTCGGATGTTCGAGTCATCTCGGGGTCGCCATTTTCATTTATGCCCAACCAACTCCTCTAAGAAGGAGTTTTTTGCATTCTAATCTTATTCAGGGCATACTAGGATTACATTCGCGTAAGGAAAGGATGACAACTTATGACTTCTCCTATTCAGCTTGCTTATGAAGATAGCGGAGCCGGACGTCCTTTGCTCCTGGTACACGGCTTTTGCGGCAGTTCGGCTTATTGGAAGGACACAACTAAGCTCCTCCAGGCAAGCTATCGAGTTATTGCTCCAGACTTGCGTGGTCACGGGCGTTCAGAGGCGCCTGATGTGCGTTACACCGTTGAGATGATGGCAGATGATCTAGCCGCACTTGTAGAGCGTTTAGAGCTTAACAAGCCCGTTCTACTCGGTCATTCCTTGGGAGGTTACGTAGCACTGGCTTTTGCTGAGAAATACCCCGAGCTGTTAGCTGGCTATGGGCTTATTCATTCAACGGCTCGTCCTGATGATGAGCAAGGAAAGGCTAATCGTAATAAAGCGATCGAAACGATCAAAGAAAAAGGAATCGAGTCCTTCATTGATGGGTTGATTCCGAAGCTATTCGCGCCTGATCATCTTGAAACTATGCAGGAGCATGTTCAAGCCTCCATAGATATCGGATATATCACCAAACCCGAAGGCGCTATACATACGGCTGAAGCTATGCGGGATCGTCCAGATCGCAATAAGGTGCTGCGCGATGCCTCCCTGCCCGTCTTGCTGGTAGCTGGCGGCAAAGATCAGATCATCCCGGCTGAGAAGACCTTCTCCGTACAAGCCGCCCATATTACACAAGCTCGCATCGATCAAGCAGGTCATATGAGCATGATGGAAGCCCCGGATGTTTTAGCCAACATCATTACCCAATTCGTTAGCTCCCGTTGTTAAGAACTTCAATATAACCACAAAAAAGGACCCTTGCGGGTCCTTTTTGTGACGGTGGATGATTAGATCTATAAGTGAGCAACATATAATTGCTCATCTATAGATTAGATCTTTTCTAACCTTTTATTCAAAAACCTTGGTGACTGCTGTTAGCCAACAATCCTAATGTGTTTGAAACACTAAAGTGTCTTTGGCACATCCCTCTGCTTTCTGTAAAGAGGTAGTATGATCAAAGTAGTGAATTTCTGCTGAAGCATTCAACGGAACCACACCTCTCTCTTCACACCGTCCTTAGTATGATGCCTCATTAAGGAGGGTATTATTCATCCATTTTTTACCCTTGTGGATTGTTATGGCTTGTATGATTGGCTTTCTTCGTTTTCTTTGAACCGGAATGAGGCTCTTGCTGGGCATGATTGTTATTATTCTGATTTCGGGAACGCTGCTCTGTCGGAGAGTTTACAGGCTGTGTAGTTGGTTTAGACATGTTCTTCTAGTTCCTCCTCATTCACAAATTGAATCGTCGATTCGACATTTATTCATCGTGATTAAGTGCATCCTGATGCCTGCGATCATTACTGTCCTGCTGCCATTGCTGTGCTTGATGACTATTAACTGGTGTGGTCTCTAAATCCTTTACTACATTGGCCAAATTCTTGTCTTTTCCCTTTTTCTTACCCATGGTCATCCCTCCGCACAGATTACTTGTGGGTTACATTATGAAGCGCTTGTGCGCATTCATGAAGCTGCCTGACATACTGCTGGATGACGCGTTGGACCATTTCGCTATGCTCATCCACCGATCGATCATCCTTCTCAACATCCACCAGCTCTACTCTGACTTCACGGGAGTCCATATAAGTCACGCTGAAATCGAGGGAATATTTCGTGCGTCCAACCGAAGCGATATGGATACGCAGCGACTGCTCCGTAGGTCCAGGAAGAACCTCCACCAGGTCCGAGCTATTCATTACAGTCGGTAATGAGCGGCTCCACGCCTCTCTTAACTGTTCTTGTCCAAGCGTCAAAGTATCGGATTTACTCATTCTATAACCACCTCCTCCCCCATTACAATGCCATATGGAGAAAGGATTTATTCTATATAGATGACCACAAAATAAGCCATGTCCATTCAGTGATCTGTTTTTCGTCTCTTACTGTCCGTTGGACGAAGCTTCCGTTAAGAGTATCAACAAAAAAACGACCCCTAAAGGTCGTTTCTTGTCTTATTCGTATACGGAGAGGGTGGGATTCGAACCCACGGAAGAGTTTCCCCTTCGCTGGTTTTCAAGACCAGAGCCTTAAACCACTCGACCACCTCTCCAAGAGGTCACATAGACGGTTAAGTCTATAGTGACAAAGAGCATTGTACCACAGCGGGCCGCCGCTTTCAAGAGCTTATCATAAAATTCGATCTTTACTTCGATGGAATGAGCTGAAGTCCATTCATATAAGGCTGCAGCACTTCCGGAATTAATACACTGCCATCAGCTTGCTGGTAATTCTCCAGGATAGCCGCAACCGTCCTGCCAATTGCCAGTCCCGACCCGTTCAACGTATGAACGAACTCAGGTTTAGCCTTCGCATCACGGCGGAACCGAATATTAGCACGTCTAGCTTGAAAATCTTCAAAATTACTGCAAGAAGAAATCTCTCGGTAGGAGTCCCCACTAGGTAGCCATACCTCCAAATCATACGTTTTGGCGGACGAGAACCCTATATCTCCTGTGCAGAGACTTAGCAGTCGATAAGGAAGCTTCAGGAGCTGTAGCACCTTCTCTGCATGCTGTGTGAGCTTCTCCAGCTCTTCGTAAGACTCTTCGGGCTTGCATAATTTGACCAGCTCAATCTTGTTGAATTGATGCTGGCGAATTAATCCCCGTGTATCTCTGCCGGCAGATCCTGCCTCAGATCGGAAACAAGCGCTGAAGGCTACATAATTCTTAGGCAGCTCTTCTCCATTCATGATCTCATCACGGTGATAGTTCGTAACAGGCACCTCTGCAGTTGGAATAAGAAAGTATTCCGTTCCGTGTACCTTGAATACATCCTCTTCGAACTTGGGAAGCTGGCCTGTCCCCGTTAAGCTGTCGCGGTTCACAAGGTAGGGAGGAAGCATTTCTTCATATCCATGCTGGTCTGCATGCAGATCCATCATAAAGTTCATTAGAGCACGCTCCAAACGCGCTCCATAGCCCTTGTAAAATACGAAGCGGGATCCTGTAACCTTGGCTGCTGCTTCGAAATCAAGAATTCCTAACGAATGGGCAATTTCCCAATGGGCTTTGGGAGCAAAGGAAAGAGCAGGCGCTTCTCCCCATGTTCTCAGTTCCACATTATCTGATTCCGATCGTCCAACTGGGACAGAGGGATGGGGCAAGTTCGGGATGGCCAGCAAGATTTTATTCAAATCTTCCTCCAGCACACGAATCTCATCATCTAAATGCTTAATTGTATCCGAGACATCACGCATCTCTACGATTAAGGATTCAGCATTATCTCCGCTCTTCTTGAGCCTTGCCACTTCCTGCGATACGATATTGCGTCGATTCTTCAGCTGATCGGATTGTTGAAGCAACTCGCGTCTTCTTGTGTCAACGCCTTCAAATAAGCCTAACTCCTCATAATTCTTGCCTCTATGGCCTAGAGCTTCTTCTACTCTTGCTCTGTCGCTTCTTAGTAACTTGACGTCAAACAAAAAAAACCCCTCCCGTTAGGGACATAGTGTATGGAATATAATGTACTATACTCTGGATAAATATTCAACAAAGAAGCACCTGAGCGGCATTTCGCCGAACCAGGTGCCTTCTTTCTCAGCAGGCGCTTATCTTTATACGGATGTGACCTGCGATTGTTCGACCATGTTGACAAAATATTGATGCAACTGATAATCATCTGTCAATTCAGGATGGAAGGACACTGCAAGGAGATGGCCTTGTCGGGCCGCAACGATCTCCCCTTTGTACTCTGATAGGATGTCAACAGACTCCCCAACCGATTTGATCAACGGAGCCCGTATGAACACAGCCCTTACGCCTTCAGAGATCCCTTTAATGGATAAAGTCGTCTCGAAGCTCTCACGCTGTCTGCCGAATGCATTGCGCTGTACTGTCATATCCATAACACCGATATGCGACTGTGCTTGTCCTTCAATCTGGTCCGCTAATACAATTAATCCCGCGCATGTGCCGAATAATGGCTTTCCTTCGTTCGAGAACGCCTGAAGCGCCTCTATAAAACCATAATCCCTCATCAGCTTGCCAATTGTAGTGCTTTCTCCACCTGGAAGAATAAGTCCATCAATATCAGCCAACTGTTCCGTTCTCTTCACGATAACGCCTTGTGCACCCGCCCGTTCAATCATGCGAATATGTTCGGCAACGGCACCTTGAAGCGCAAGAACGCCAATCTTCATGGTAAACCCTTCTTTCTTGTGCTTACTTTCCGCGATCCTGCATACGTTGGGATGCGTCAAGCGTGGAGATTTCGATTCCCTTCATCGGGGTTCCCAGGTTCTTGGAAACTTCTGCTATCAAAGCATAATCGGTATAGTGTGTAGTAGCTTGTACAATCGCTTTGGCGAACTTCTCAGGATGTTCGGAAGTGAAAATACCAGAGCCTACGAACACACCGTCTGCGCCCAGATGCATCATCAGAGCGGCATCAGATGGAGTAGCTACACCGCCTGCTGCAAAGTTGACAACTGGAAGCTTGCCATTCTCATGAACGTACAGAACGAGCTCATATGGAGCAGCCAGAACCTTTGATTCATTATATAACTCATCCTTGGACAGGCTTTGAATTCTGCGGATTTGACCATTGATAATACGTAGGTGGCGAACGGCTTCAACTACATTGCCTGTTCCCGGTTCACCTTTCGTACGAAGCATTGCTGCACCTTCGCTGATCCGACGAAGAGCTTCGCCAAGATCCTTGGCTCCACATACGAAGGGTACAGTGAAATCTTTTTTGCTGATATGGAAAATATCATCGGCTGGAGTCAAAACTTCACTCTCATCGATGTAGTCCGCACCAAGGGCTTCTAATACACGCGCTTCCACGTAGTGACCGATACGAGCTTTGGCCATTACCGGAATACTGACTACGCTCATGACTTGCTCGAGAATAGTTGGATCTGCCATCCGGGCAACTCCGCCATGTGCTCGAATTTCTGATGGTACGCGCTCTAATGCCATTACAGCTGATGCTCCAGCCGCTTCTGCGATCTTTGCTTGCTCCGCGCTCATGACGTCCATAATGACGCCACCTTTTTGCATTTCAGCCATTCCTTTTTTGACGCCCCATGTTCCTGTTTCCATTGCTAAATACCTCCTGATCCATTGGTAGATCTATGCTTAGATTAGTGTCAGTATGCTCTAAAAAGTCATTGTACAGCAAGCTTTACTTTTTCACAATACCTTTAGAAGACGTTCTTCAATCCATTGGCTATCCCTGAGAAAATATTGCCGAAAAAGTTTTTGATCGCTCGGAAAAACAACCTGAACCAGCTTCCCTTTTCCATATCTTCGGTTGCCACCAAGTTGACTTGTTTCTCCAAACCTCCATATTTGACCGTTACTTTACCCAGCGCATCCCCCGTCTTAATCGGAGCAGTCTTGACTTCTTCATTCGGAGCGGCAACCACCTCTATGTTAGGGGTTTCCCCTTTCTTCACTACAAAGTCCACGTTATTCTCTGTAACGACAGGCACATTTGTTTTGACGCCTTTTTTAATATTCACGGTTTTGAGCGATTCTATTTCACTCTTGGCAGCAAGCACCGGCTTCATCTCAAAATTGTTGAATCCATAGTCCAGCAGCTTGCGAGTTTCCAGAAAACGCTGTTCCATAGAGGACGCACTCATGATGACTGTAATCAGCCTCATTCCGTTCTTAACTGCAGTCCCTGTGAAGCAATAACCAGCTTCGTCCGTATGCCCTGTTTTGAGGCCATCCAAGCCTGGATACACATACTTCTTGAAATTGACACTGTCCTTGTTCCCATCAAGCATCCAGTTCCAATTGATCATCGGATCCTTGTCCTTCTCCCTGAACTTCTTGGCGGGTATGCTCGAGTATTCCAACACTTCCTTGTGTTCATTAACGATATGATAGGCCAGCGTAGCTGCATCCCTTGCCGTAATTTGAGTTTCACCGGTTGTATTGGCTGGTTGGTATTTCCCCAAATCGGCTCTGGATAAGCCTGTTGAATTAATAAACTGCGATTGCGCATTGAAACCGAGCTTCTTGGCCGTATCGTTCATCATCTTTACGAAGTTCTCTTCCGTGCCAGCTACATATTCGGCCAGAGCAACCGTAGCATCATTCGCGGAATAAATTGACATGGCTCCGAACAAATCCTTAACCGTGGACTTCTCCTGAAAAGCCAACAGATCGCCGGATCCAATTACATCTGCTGCATATCGGCTAGTCGTAACTACGTCTTCCCATTTGATCTTGCCGGACTTGATCGTCTCCATCACGATATATTCGGTCATCATCTTGGACATACTGGCCGGAGGTAGAATCTCATCCGCATTAAAATCGAACAATACTTGGCCAGTGGAGGCTTCCATAACAATAGCCGCCTTCCCATCCAGCTTCAAATCCACGGGATCAGCAGCTTGAGCCGTTGGTGCATATAAGAACAATTGCAGCATATGAAGTCCGAGTACGCCACTTCCTATCCAACCGAACCACTTTCTTTTCCTGTTACCTTCTGACACGCTTCTGCCAACTCCTTATCCTATTCATCTATTCTTTCATTGTAACATACGAGGTTAGAGGACAAAAGGTTATGAAGATCTATTAAATAGATTCAGAACGGCCAACTGTTGAAAAAAGCAAGCAAAAAAGAGACTTTTCCACCCCGCTGGGAGATGATGAAAAAGCCTCTTGTTGTTCAAAGCATTAGAGCGAATAGTTCGGAGCTTCCTTCGTAATCTGTACATCATGGGGATGACTCTCTCTCAAGCCAGCACCAGATATACGGATGAAGGCAGTATCATTCTTAAGCTCCTCAAGTGTCCTTGTCCCGCAATAACCCATCCCTTGAATCAATCCGCCTACAAGCTGATGAATGGTATCTTTTAAGGCTCCCTTGTATGCAACACGTCCTTCGATACCTTCAGGTACGAGCTTTGATTCATTTTCCTGAAAATACCGATCCTTACTGCCATCCTTCATTGCACCAATAGAACCCATTCCTCGATACACCTTATATTGACGGCCCTGGAAGATCTCCGATTCCCCAGGACTCTCTTCGGTGCCTGCGAACAGGCTTCCGATCATAATCGCGTCCGCTCCAGCTGCAATTGCCTTTGTAATATCACCCGAATACTTCACTCCACCATCTGCAATAATTGGAACTCCATATTTTCTGGCAACAGTTGCACAATCGTAAATCGCTGTAATTTGGGGCACCCCAATACCTGCAATAACCCGAGTCGTACAGATCGAACCCGGCCCCATTCCAACCTTAACGACCGAAGCTCCTGCTTCAATGAGATCACGGGTCCCCTCACCAGTAGCTACGTTACCGGCAACAATGGTCAGTTCAGGGAACTGCTGTCTGAGCTTACGCACGGTTTCGAGGATATTGATGTGATGACCGTGAGCCGAGTCCACCACTACAAGATCTGCACCTACATTTACAAGCGCTGTAGCACGTTCTAAGGCGTCTTTGGAAGCTCCAAGAGCTGCACCTACCAATAGTCTTCCCTGCTTGTCCTTAGCGGCGTTAGGGAATTGTATGGCCTTCTCAATATCCTTGATTGTAATAAGCCCCTTCAAATTGTTATTCTCATCAACCAGCGGCAGCTTCTCGATCTTATGCTTCTGCAGAATCCCTTCTGCTTCTACAAGCGTAGTTCCAACGGGAGCCGTGACTAAATTCTCCTGCGTCATTACTTCCTTGATCTTAATCGAATAGTCATGGACAAACCGTAGATCACGATTGGTTAGAATACCAACCAGCTTGTTATCTTTATCTACAATAGGGACACCAGAAATTCGATATTTGCCCATAAGCTCTTCCGCATCGTACACGTGATGTTCCGGAGTGAGTGAGAAAGGGTTCGTTATGACTCCGCTCTCCGAGCGCTTCACCCGATCCACTTCTTCAGCCTGCTGAGCGATTGACATATTCTTATGAATAATCCCAATACCGCCCTCTCTTGCAATGGAGATCGCAAGCTTGGCTTCTGTTACAGTATCCATAGCTGAACTGATCAGTGGAATATTAAGCTTGAGCTGCTGAGATAAGTGAGTCGAAACATCTACTTGCTTCGGACCAAAAACTTCTGACTTACGGGGAATTAACAAGACATCGTCGAATGTTAATCCTTCTTTTGCAAACTTAGTTTCCCACACGAATAAGTCCCCCTGTATCTATGTTAGATTGGTATATTGACGAATATATTATTGCCATAGTAACAAAACGGCTTTTTTAATGTCAAGGAAGAATAGTGGATTGCCAATCTTTGCAAACTCGCTATCCTGCTTTTTGATGGGTTCCAGTAGTATTCCTTAAACAACCAAAAAGCATGAAAAAAGCCAAAATGTTCACCCGGATATTATCCGGAGAGCACTTTGGCTTCTACATGTTGCTTGGCAACGTCCTACTCTCCCAGGACCCTGCGGTCCAAGTACCATCGGCGCTGGAGGGCTTAACGGTCGTGTTCGGGATGGGAACGCGTGGTTCC
>JARBUQ010000377.1 GCA_029239545.1 Paenibacillus sp. | reverse complement strand
TGAGAGAGATAAGCAGAATTTTGGACTTAGTGAAGCTAGTAATTTAGATCAATTAATTCTAGGTGAAGGGTATCCATACCATACCATTTTAGATACTGCAGGATCGCCAAATATAACGCCTACCATTGATAACATGTTAACCCCGAAAGGTTACATTTTCCCTCTGAAAGTCGGTGACTCACCCGCAGGAATAGCTTTCCTTCAATATGTGGACAATTCATGGAAAATTGTTCAAATATCTAGCGATCTTGGGTTTGAAGAAGAGACTCGAAATGCAATTGCTGTTATTAGACAAGCGCTCAATAAAGAAATCATAAAAAAAGAAGATAAAGTACAACTTATTTATGATTTGCGACTCGGATTGTTCGGATTTACAGCTAAAACTGTGAATGTTGAAGAATTCGTTCCGTTAAGAAAAAGTTATAATCTAGATATCGATAAAAAGGTAACTTTTTTGGATTTGAATCAGAAAATTAAGACAGTGAGTGAAAACCTTAGTCATAAGGATAATGGAACGAATTCTACTTCAGGAGGCGGAGGTTCATCTACTCAAGTGCAGAATTCGCCAAAATCGTTGATTTGGATCTATGTGCTCTTGTTTACCATCGTTGTGGCAATAGTATTCTACTCACTCGTCATTCTTCGAAACAAACGTCAAAACCGTTAGATGAAAAAGCAAATTGGATAACTTAAGTAGAAGTTGCAAGGATTGTCTATATCAAGGTTGGATTTCAGGAGTTGGAAAATGGCAAATAACTCTCCAATATGGAGAGTTATTTGCATATTAATCCTTACATTTGCACTTGAGTACTCCCTTACACCGTAACCATCAATTTAGAAAATTGAGCATTATGCAGTCTGGCATAGGTTCCCTTCTGCTCGAGCAGCTCTGCATGTGTGCCCTGCTCCTCCACGCCATCCTCCGTGACGACCACGATTCGATCCGCATGGCGGATCGTGGCCAGACGGTGCGCGATGATCAGCGTCGTGCGGTTCACGGCAAGCTCTTCCAGCGCCTGCTGGATGACCGCTTCCGTCTCCGTATCCAGCGCGGAGGTCGCCTCATCCAGAATCAGAATCGGCGGATTCTTCAAGAACATGCGGGCGATCGCCAGCCGCTGACGCTGCCCTCCGGATAGCTTGAAGCCGCGCTCGCCAATGAGCGTATCCAGGCCATCCGGCAGCGATTCCAGAAGCGCCCCCAGATGGGCCCGCTGTGCGGCTTCAGCGATCTCTGCATCGCTGGCGCCCAGTCGACCATACTCTATGTTCTCTCTCATCGTTCCATTGAACAGGAACACTTCCTGCTGCACGATCCCGATATGAGAGCGCAAGGAGCGCTGAGTCATGCTTCGAATATCGATCCCGTCAATCGTGATCTTGCCTTCATCGACTTCATAGAATCGTGGAATCAGGCTGCACAATGTCGATTTGCCTGCACCGGATGGGCCGACGAATGCAACCGTCTCTCCTTCCTTGATGCTAAGATCAATGCTGCTTAACACCTTCGAATGGTTCTCGTAGCCAAAAGTGACCTGACGAAACTCGATATTGCCACGCAGTTCCTTCACCTCAATCGCTCCGGGCTCATCCTTCACATCCGGCTCCGTGTCCAACATCTCACAAAACCGTTTGAAGCCGGCCATCCCCTTCGGATAGCTTTCCATCAGCGAATTAATTTTGTCGATTGGCTTCAGGAAAATATTCACATACAGCAGGAAGGCAACGAGCTCCCCATAGGATAACTTCCCTTGATACGTATACCAAGCTCCAAAAATAAGCACGATGAGCGAGATCAGACGTGTGAGCATATACATGCCCGAAGCGCTGAAGGAAATGACAAGGTAAGAACGCAGCTTCGCCAAGCGGAATTTCGCATTGTTCTCACCGAACCTGGCTTCCTCGAAAGCTTCGTTACCGAATGACTTCACAACTCTTATCCCCGATACACTGTCTTCTACCCGGGCGTTAACATCTGCAATACTTGCAAACATTGAGGAGGCGGCACGATTCAGCTTTTTATTGAAGTAAACTATGAGCCATACCAGCACGGGAACCACAGTAAAGGTAATACAGGCAAGCTCCCAATTAACCGTCATCATAATTCCAAAAGCCGCAACAAACGTCATCAATGCAATAAACAGATCTTCCGGCCCATGATGGGCAACCTCGCCAATTTCGAACAAATCATTCGTAATGCGGGACATTACATGTCCAGTCTTCGTATTGTCAAAGAACCGGAAAGACAGCTTCTGGATGTGGCCGAACAATTGCTTGCGCATATCTGTCTCGATATTAATTCCGAGCTTATGTCCCCAATAATTAACCACGAATTGAAAGCCCATGCTGACCACATATAACACCAACAGCCCTACTCCAGCAGCAGCAATTGTGGACCAGTTGCCGGTAGGCAGAAGAGAATCGATCATCCACTGGACGGACATGGGAAAAGCAAGCTCGAGCAGCGCTGCAAAAATCGCACAGCTGAAGTCAAGCACGAACAGTCTGGTGTGTGGAACATAATAAGAGAAAAACCTTTTAAGCACGAACAAGTACCTCCTCTGATTGCAAAATGCTTTGTGTTCCTAGTTCCTAATCTCCTGTTTCATACTAAGGAGCCTCATTACCACCGTCAAGAGATAAAATCGTTATATCCAATCACAACGGCGAAGCAAGAAGCTCCCTGCGCGTGTTACGAAAATGTATAAAATATAGCATACACTAATACTTCATTTCTGTAAATGATAATGATAATCACTATCATAATCTTGCAATAGCTTTATTTTCATAGTCCATCTTGTTCTAATCTGCGACTTTCGGCAAATAAGCTAATAAGTAGCACTGTAATCGATTGAAAATAAATCGGCTTTTGGGAAACCTTGCGCCAGGAGCAGGAATTCGGGATATGAATGGAGAAATGGTGTCTGTAGGGCTGGTGCGCAAAGCCAACAGGCGAAAAGCCGCAAGCTCTGACTAAGATTGTAAGAGGTGTTATCCAAACATGGTGGACGCCGGCTCAATCGTCCTTTTTACGATCATATCTTTTTCACTAGCGGTCATTCTCATTATGAAGAAAGATACGATTCCACCTCAGCTGAAGCGTTTTATGGCGATCACCGCAATCGTGCTCGTCACCTGTTCTTTTTTCCTTATTTTCTATAGCTTAATGAGTACTTTTTCAACTGATTAGACAGCAATAAGCACCAGCAAAGCCAAGCTTTCTGATAAAGTCAGGGATTAGCGGTCATACTACTTGGAAAAAGGAGCTGCCGCTGCTCATGAGAATAATCCCATGGACCCTGACTGCCTGTCTTCTCGCGCTTGTTATTCCTACTGTTCACACCGCGTCATCCGCGTCATCCACGCCTGCCGTATATGACCTGGCATCTCTGGAAAAGCCGAAATCATCCACTAGGAGGTTACCTATGAATCAAGTAATCAAACGTACCGAGGTTCCCGTTGAGCACCGCTGGAAAATCGAAGATTTGTTCGCCGATCAGAAGAAATGGGATAAGGAATACGAGGAAGTCAAAGCTCTGCTGAAGCAAATCACACAATTCGAAGGTAAATTGAACGATGAGCAAGCAGTCAAGCAATGCTTCACGTTAGAAGACAAAATTTCTTTACATATGGAAAGACTGTATGTTTATGCAAATATGAAGCATCATGAGGATATGGCGGATTCTACTTATCAGGCTCTCTCCGAGAAATCCAAGAAGCTGCACGTAGACGTAGGTGAAGCATTATCGTTCATCACACCGGAGATTCTGGCGCTGCCTGAAGAGAAGCTGCAGCAGTTTATCGCCAGCTCTGAGCTGAGTCCCTATAAGAAGACACTTGAGGATATGCTTCGTCAGAAGCCTCATATATTGTCCAAGGCCGAGGAAGCTCTGCTCGCGCAAGTAGGCAACTTGTCTCAAGCGTCTGGCACGATCTTCGGAATGATCAATAACGCCGATATGAAATTTCCAAAGATTAAGAATGACCAGGGGGAAGAGGTCGAGCTTACGCATGGCCGTTACATTCAGTTCCTGGAAAGTCAGAATCGCGAAGTGCGTGAATCAGCTTTCAAAGCTGTATACTCCACATATGCGAAGCAAAAAAACACTTTAGCCGCAACATTGAGCGCGAATGTGACCAAAAATATTTTTTATGCCAAAACCAGGAAATACCCTTCTGCCCTAGAGTCCACTCTGTACGGAGACAATATACCTGTCAGTGTGTATACGAACCTGATTGCCGCCATCCATGAGAGTCTGCCTCTGCTTCATCGGTACATTGAAGTCCGCAAGAAGCTGCTGAAGGTCGATGAGCTGCATATGTACGATCTGTTCGCTCCGCTGGTCGAAGAATACAAGATGGAAATTCCGTATGAGCAGGCTGAGAAAACCGTTATGGAAAGTGTTAAGCCTCTCGGCGAGAAGTACCAGGCGATCTTGAACGATGGATTCAATAACGGCTGGATCGACATTTATGAGAACGAAGGCAAACGAAGCGGCGCCTACAGCTGGGGAGCCTACGGAACCCATCCGTACGTTTTGCTCAATCACAAGGACAATTTGAACAGCATGTTCACCCTGACGCACGAAATGGGTCACGCGATTCATTCCTACTTGTCGGATACGACTCAGAATTATCGGGATGCCCAATATACCATCTTCCTGGCAGAGGTTGCCTCTACCTTGAACGAAGCTTTGCTGATGGATTATATGCTCAAGAAATCAACCGATCCGAAGGAAAAAATGTATCTGTTGACGTACTACGCGGATCAATTCCGTACAACAGTGTTCCGTCAAACGATGTTCGCGGAGTTCGAAAAAATCATTCACGAGAAAGCCGAAGCCGGCGAATCGCTGACCCATCAGGATTTAAGCAAAATTTATTACGATCTGAACAAGCAGTATCATGGCGATTCCATGGTCGTAGATCAGGATATCGAGATGGAGTGGGCACGGATCCCCCACTTCTACAACAGCTTCTATGTGTTCAAATATGCAACAGGCTTCTCGGCTGCGACCAGCTTCGCGAAGCAAATTTTGGACGAAGGCCAGCCAGCCGTTGATCGTTACCTCGGTTTCCTGAAGAGCGGCGGCAGTGACTTCTCGATCGAAATCCTCAAACGTGCGGGCGTTGACATGTCTTCAACAGAACCGATCCACCAGGC
>JARBUQ010000376.1 GCA_029239545.1 Paenibacillus sp. | reverse complement strand
AGCCCATTCGACAGAATTCAAACGCTGATTCACACCAACCATCAGCTCTCTGGAGAGATTATTCTGCTTACTCCTCTTCCTCATTGCAGCAATATGAATTTTGTACTTCGAAATTATTATTCATTCTATTACATAAACCTGCTATTAGCAAGTCTGATTCACGAAATCCACAACATCTGCCAGCGTGCGCTCTTCCATAGATACAAGACGCAGGGCATGCTGACCGAATGTCAGAGACTCTGTTACCCAGTTGGGTACGATCACACAGTGCAAGCCCGCACGAAAAGCAGCCAACGACCCGTTCGGCGAATCCTCAAAGGCTACCGCCTCTGACGGCAGTACTCCCAGCGAATCGACCGCACGAACGTATAGTTCAGGATCGGGCTTCACTTTAACCACGTCATCCTTCGTATGGATCGTCTCGAAATACTCCAGCAATCCGTGCTGTGTCAAATACCGGGTCACCCATTCTCGCGATGAGCTGGATGCGAGCCCGATACGAAGCCCAAGAGCCTGTGCCTCCTTCAGATACGATTCCACCCCCGGGCGAACGATCTCTTTCTCCATAAGCTGGCTGAAATTTGTTTTGTGCCGGGCTCGGATTACATCTCGTTCCAGTTCATACCCAACCAATTGATTAAGATGATCATAGGGGTTGTATACCGAGAGATCGGTGCCGACACAGCCCGACCAGCTCTCTAATGTCAGCGTATGTCCGTGTTCATCAAATATTTGCTGGAAAGCCTTCAATTCATTCGATTCGGTATCCAGAATCAATCCGTCAAAATCAAATATGACCGCGCGCAGCAACAGCTTCATCTCCCATTCTCTCTACTTGCAGCTTCAATCTATACGATCATTGTACAGTAAAAAGCAGGGACGCACTACACCTTAAGCTAATTTACCAATTCCACACATCATATGTTGAGTGAAGCTTTTAATGTATAACTATGAAGCTTAATTTTTATTGTATCGCAGATCCTCTGGTCGAATGGACATCAGTTCCTGTTTCGAGGGAGCAGAGTTGGCGTATGTGTTTATTAGCCGCACGGCTTGATGGCGTATCGATTTCTCAAGAAGATTTCGAACGTACCTCGCATTGCTGAATGATCGCCAGAACGCGCTCTTCTCCTCTGTCAAATGCTGCTTAAGCTTGGCAGAAGTTTGCGGTAGCAGAACATAATCCTTCTCCTTGGTCATCAGATCGGTAATTTGCAGCAGCTGCTCCACACTATAATCTTCAAAGTCCAACTGAATGGGAAATCGTGAAGGCAATCCAGGATTCGTTGCCAGGAACTGGTCCATCTCTTCCGGATAACCAGCCAGAACCAGTATAAACTGATCACGATGATCTTCCATGGACTTGACTAGACAGTCAATCGCTTCCTTGCCGAAATCCTTCTCCCCGCCACGTGCCAAGCTATAGGCTTCATCAATGAAAAGAACGCCTCCCATCGCCTTCTTGACCAGCTCGCGTGTCTTAAGTGCAGTATGTCCGATATATTCTCCGACTAAATCCGCACGCTCAACTTCGATAAGATGTCCCTTCTGAAGCAAACCCATTGATTGAAACAATTTGGCGATAATACGGGCAACCGTTGTTTTGCCAGTCCCCGGATTTCCCTTGAAAATCATATGATAAGCTTGCGGATTCGATAGCAGCCCAGCTTCCGTCCGATATTGACCGATCTGAAGCAGCGCATAGATTTCATAAATCAATTCTTTGACATGCTCTAGCCCAACCATCCGGTCCAAATCCTTGATAATCTCAGCAAAAGGACCTGTACCAGTGAATGATCGATTGGGAGTAGGAATTTCCGGATCAATAGGTGTCGCTGGGCTAGGGCTACGAAGAACTACATTGATTTGCCTTGAAGACTTCGACATCGCTTTAGCTTCTGGAGTAACAGCACGACTGCTCAATGAAATCACCTCACATCCCTCTGACTACTACTTTACCAGCTTGATTCTTGTCCTATGATAATTTTGGGCAAAAAAAAACAAGTCGGGTTGTCCCGACTCGGATACATAAAACGGTTGATGATATAAAATAATCATTGTATATTCATGCATTTATATGTATTATTATTCGTAATTATACAAAAAGTTGATTAGAACGGAGGAAAGATAACAAGAATGATGAAAGCACATTTGTATTCCATGTTAGACAGAAAAGCCGCCGCAACATGGCCCTCGCAATACAACCAACCGCTTGACCAATGGCTTCTAAGGGCAACTCCCAATCTGACTTCCAGAAGGGCAAACAGCGTTCTTACTGTTGGTGATTATCCTGCTGAAGACTGGTTAGAAATTGCGAAGAATTTCTATGGGCACCATGGGCTCTTGCCCCGCTTTCACATCAGCACAGCGAGCCCGCAAGGGCTTGATGAGCAGCTTACTCAATTAGGTTACATAAAGGAATACGAAACCATGCTTATGGTAGCCGATTGTGATACGGTACTATCCCGCTCCCCCAAGGAGAACAGCCTACCCTTCGAATTTAGCATGCAGCAGAAAGCGGATTCCTATTGGACGAACGCCTTCATGGACATTGAGCAATTCGAACCGCACCGTACTCCAGCCTATCAACAAATGATGCAGAGAATTGCAGGAAGCACTGCATTCGCTGCCGTCCAACACCCTGATACCAAGGAATATGCCGCAATCGGAACCGCTGTGAGAGAAGGCAGCTGGGCTGGTTTGATCAATATCGCTACCCATTCCAGGTTCCGAAGGCAAGGGATCGCCGGACACATGATCGGCAAGCTTGCAATCTGGTGCCAGGAGCAAGGCGCCGATCGCTTATTTCTTCAAGTAATGGCTAATAATGAACCTGCCCAACGTTTGTATGTAAGACTCGGCTTTGACAAAGCTTTTGATTACCATTACCGCTCCGCCCCAAACTAGTCCGGCTGAATCTATCTAAGAACCGCTCAATCTCAGCTTAAGCTTGTCCAGCTCCCACTTGGTGAAAGCAAGCGTCTCTCTCGCCTTATGCCACGGCATCCACATCACCTGTGAATTCATTGACGACACCTTAGGATCTTGCATATTAAGGAACCTGGCAATGTTATAGGAACGGGCAGCGTGATAATCATGCGTAATGAGAATAGAGGTTACCAAGCCGTTAGCCTCCATCAATCTTTTGGAGAAAAGGACATTCTCATACGTACTGGTGGCGAGCGGTTCCAGAATGACGGCTTCCTCCGGTATGCCTTCGCGAACCAGATAATTACGCATTCCTTCCGCCTCGGTAAGGGTAGAACCGTTATGGTCTAAGCCGCCGCTAACGATTAAATGCTTCACTTGTCCGCTTTGGAATAAAGTTACAGCCCGTCGCAATCTCTCTTTGAGCGCCGGACTGGGTTCATTATTCCAGAGAGAAGCCCCTAACACGATTCCCGCATCAGCGTTAGTCGATTCTCCGGACTGGGGGGCATTATGGATTTTGTATTGAATAATAGCAACCCAGACCAGCCCCAGAATAAGGAAAAGGAGCAGGAGTCTTAGGATCAAAGATAGCCTGCTTCCTCCTCTGTTCTTACGGGAAGGTGTAACCGTCCCATGATACATAGAGGATCTGCTCATAACACTTCCAACCATTCGTTAAGATGTTTATCAGCTATTAGAGTCAAGTCGAAAGAACCGCTCCTGCACTCATTCATGACCAGGTTCGCCGTTGCCCACGCCAGATCGTAGTCTTCCTTGCTTACAATGCCTTGCTGCAGAGCCTCTTCCAGCTCTTCTTGATCCAACAAGAACAAGTCACCACTAGGCAATTTTACAATATCAAGATATAGATCATCGTACCAAGGAATTCCAGCTTCCGTTACTCCATGAGACTTGCATATATCAATGTACCATTGAACAATTGTACCTTCAGAATTATATACAGAAGTAAGAATGTAACCTGCATAATCCGGAAAATGCTGAATCCACTTGTAACCATTATTGACTATGCAAATCTTTCCAGAAGGATAGGTTACATGAAGTGGCTCTCTTACCGTGATCATCTCGAATAATGTCATATGCCCGCTGAAAGCGATCGAATTCTTGGAGAATACATTGAACTGCCTGTCCAAAATTCTTCCCCAATTTGCACGATCTGCATATTTACGTATCACGAGCACTCATCCCTTCCCAATACATTGTTTATTTTTCTGTAATCGTGATGCTATTAATCTTAACTTCCTCGGTCGGAACACTAACTTCCCCTCTGGCGTTTGCTTTAACCGGTGTGGAGGCAATCTTCTGCACGTTCTCTAATCCCTCGGATACTTTTCCAAATATGGTGAACTTAGGAGAAGAATTAAGCCCTCCGCACTCGTCCGTCATGCAGATGAAAAATTGACTACCGCCTGAATTGGGCTGACCTGTGTTAGCCATAGCAACTGTCCCGGTTTCATATTTGTGGGTTGTCTTCAGCTCGTCCGGAATGTTGTAGCCAGGACCCCCTCCTCCTGTTCCTTGTGGATCGCCTGTCTGGATCATAAAGGTTTTGATGATCCTGTGGAAGACTACGTTGTTATAGAAATTCTCTTTCGCGAGAAACACGAAGCTATTCACGGTCTTGGGAGCGGTATCTGCGAACAGAGCCACTTTGAACGACCCTTTATTCGTATCGAAGGTCGCTTCGTAGGACTTCTTCGAATCGATCGTCATGGCTGGTGCTGCGGTCCAAGTTTTCTTGTTAGGCGTTCCCGTACCAGCCGTAGAAGTGGCTGCAGGTGATGAGGAAGGCTTGGAGGACGGCGATGCGGAAGGAGAGACGCTAGGCGTCGCCCCTCCGCCAGCAGTTACGTTCTTATCTGTTTCAGGCTTGGACCCGCAAGCAGCAACAACCGCGCATAATGCTGTAATTACCAGGATCGTACTTAGCTTCTTAACCTTTTTGTTCATTCTTGCTCACCTGATCTTTCTTCAGAATTAATGTTCGTTATCTGACTTGATTGTCCTGTCTGGACACAGGGCTATTCGGGTTCAAGTTAGACTGTGGCGTCGAGCCTGGACTAGGACTGTTCGTTGGTCCAATAGTCGGTGTCGGTGTTGATGTCGGGCTAGTACTTGGTCCCGAGCTTGGACTAGGGCTAGGGCTAGGGGTCTTGCTAGGTGTAGGAC
>JARBUQ010000375.1 GCA_029239545.1 Paenibacillus sp. | reverse complement strand
GCAAACACGAATACAAGCTTAACAGCAACACGTTTGATTCCAAGATGAACCGTCACATGATGGGAGCCGGACATGAATCGCTTCTCAAACTTAGCTGAGGTCTCATCCGTATGCTGCGTCACCGGCAGTGCCGTAACCATGTCCACTTCGATCTCAATATGCTCCGGGATCTTGCTCTCCTCTTCATACGCCTTCTGTACGCCCACCGCTGCAATCTGCGCCAGTGTATTGATGAGAGGCAGATCCATGTCGCATTTCATATCAATTCCGATCTGCAGACTATCCAGGATCTCCCCGCTTTCAAGCGCGAACTTCCCGATATAATACATCCCTGGCCGTGCTGACGGCGAATCAATCGTGACAACCAACTGATCCTGCAGGTTCTTAATGAAGCTCTCAGGCGCCTGTTCCTCACTCCATGGGAGCTCGTCCACTGTGCAATTCACATTCGGCTGTGCTATATGTTTACCGTCGATGATCATATCATGTTCACTGTTCCCGTTATCGTTGCCTACAAAGAAATGGTACTTCATATTCATACCTCCTGTATTTGATGTTATTCGGAATCCTGACAACCTCGAAAAAGACATCCATAGATCGAATGCCCTTCTATATAAGCTTCGAAAGATATCACTAATTTTAGGGTTATAAGAGAAATTTATTTTTGGTAGATACTGCTAAATTTAAATTTCGTTCTTTTGGCTTATTCTACTTTTATGACAGACTCTTCCTTTAACGCTATACTTATGTTAGTTTGATGGTAGTTTCGTGATAATTCTGGTTACTAGCTTTTATTAAGATCCCTTGGAGGAAATACATGAACCCAGTATATATTACTAGCATTGGTAAATTTCTGCCTGGTGAGCCTATTAGTAACGATGAGATGGAAGATTACCTCGGCCGAATAGGGAATAAGAGCTCAAAAGCCATGCGCCGGATCCTTGAACAAAACAAAATCCGCTATCGGTACTATGCCCTGGATAAAAATCAACAAAGCTTATATTCCAATGCAGAGATGGCCAACCTCGCAATCCGGGACGCTTTGGATCGGAATAATGACGATTTATACGACAAAATCGACTTTCTCGCTGTCGGCACTACCCAGGGCGACCTGCTGGTACCCGGCTTTGCCAGCATGGTCCATGCCGAGACGCGCTTGCCTGTCATGGAGATTGCCACCCATCATGGGGTTTGTGCCAGCGGCATGCAAGCGATCAAGAATGCCTTCCTGCAGGTTCAATCAGGCGAGAAGCAGACTGCAGTCTCCTGCGCCAGCGAATTTCCGAGCCGTGTATTCAAGCATACTCGCTTCGAGGCACAGGCCAAGTTCATGAACCATGCTATCCCTTTCGATACGGATTTTCTTCGCTTCATGTTATCCGATGGCGCCGGAGCTGCTGTACTCCAGCAACAGCCAAGCAGCCAAGGCTTATCGCTTCGTATTGAATGGATCGATAACAAGTCCTATGCCAATCTGTACGAAGTCTGCATGTATGCCGGAAGCAATAAGGACGGGGCTTCTGTTGCCGCCAATCAATCCGGTTGGCTCGATTATGCCTCGATCCATGAAGCTGCTGATGACGGGGCGATCAATCTTAAGCAAGATATTCGCTTGGTCAATGAAATGCCCAAAGTCGGTGTGAACCGCTTTTTCGAGCTTGTGGAAGAAGGCAAAGTACACCCTGCCGATATCGATTGGATGGTATGTCATTACTCCTCTCATTTTTTCCGCGACGAAATTTTTCGCTTGATGAAGCTGGGTGGAATGACGATTCCGGAAGAGAAGTGGTTTACGAATCTGTATACAAAAGGCAACACGGGTGCTGCTTCGATCTATATCATGCTGGAAGAGCTTCTGAACGAAGGACATTTGAAGGCTGGGGAGAAGGTCTTGTGCATGGTGCCGGAGAGCGGACGATTCCAAACCTCCTACATGCTGCTGACCGTGGTTGGTTCAGATTCTGATGCAGGCGCAGGCAGCAGCCAAGCCCCAGCCGTTAATTTGGAGCGTCAACCCGAAGCTCCTCACTTGGAATATGATGAGTCCGATCTCATTCAATCCTATCTGGTTCGACAGTTAATCCATATATGGGTTGATTTTGAACAGAAGCTGTCACAGGTTCCGGTTATTCATAAGCTCTATAGAGGCAAGTTCACAATTGAGGATTACATGCTGCTTATGGAGAATATCCGCCAGCAGGTCATTGACGGATCTCAATGGATTGCACGCGCCGCTTCTTACATTGCCATCGAGCACATTGATCTGCGCTCCTTGTTTATCTCCCATGCCCGCGATGAGCATCGTGACTTTCAAATCCTGGAGCGAAACTACGTTGCCGTAGGCGGGAAGCTGGGAGACATTCAATCCGGGGAGAAAAATATCGGCAGCGAAGCACTCTCTGCTTACTTGTTCCAGCGAGCCAGCCGCGAGAATCCGGTGGATTTGATGGGGGCCATGTGGATCATCGAGGGTCTTGGATGCCGCATGGCCAGACACTGGGGAGAAGCGATCCGTGATCAACTCCACCTAAGCGACGAACAAGTATCTTTCCTTCTGTATCATAGCGATTCCGATGAGAAGCATTTTGAACGGCTTGAGGCTGGGATCCAGCATCCCATGCTAACGATGGAAATTGCGGAGCGAATAGTGAAAACGGCCAAAACAACAGCACGATTGTACTTATTGCAATTAGAGGAGCTGGGGAACACATGAGCCAAGCCGATTATTTCAACTCCATGCAGCATAACAAGGACGACCCGAACCCGTTTCTTGCGGTCTTTCTGGACCAGAGCATTCCCTTTAATGAAGAGGCCAAGGCAGCTTATTTGAAGGACTGCTCAAGTAAATCCCGTCAGTTCCTGCTTCCCGTTCTAAGACCGCTGTCACGGCTGTTCATTATTCTCTTTCAAATTTATAAAATCATTTTCCCGAAAGCCTTCACTTCATCCAGAATGCTCCATCGCTTCTTGTATTGGGGAATGAGAAGCTTCGTAAGCCCGGATGCGAATTATATGATTCTTAGGCATTTCTATCTGGGCTCCGAAATCCTGCAATTCATACGCGACAATGTGCCCGGAGTTCAGATCGAGATGAACCCGCTGAAGCCGACCAATCTTGAACCGGTCAAGGACGACTTATTTCTTATTCATGATCTCAATCTATACAACTTTGTAATTAATCTGAACACCGAGATTCGTTCCAAGCAGATAGAAGTGGGCAAGCAGGAGCGGCTTAATTTTGACGCCATCACTTCCGAGCCGATTCCTATTGAGCAGATGCCTGCCCGTCGTTCCAATTTCCTCGATCTTATGACCGCAATCGAATGTTTTACGCCTGTGTATCAATTGTTCCTAACCGATAATGACTTCTGGAGGGCAACGAATTCGTTACAGCTGGATGAAACGATAGGAATCCTGGCATCCAAGGTGATCGGCAGCAACGATAGGCTGGCCTTGATCAACAACAAGCATCCTATGGTTCCGCTGTCTACCCTTCGGGCAGGATTTCGCCTCGTGCTTCACGGGCTTGCCACAGAGCAACTTCATGCCTTATTAGTAGAATTGAAACACAAACAGGCTGCCTGACGGGTCAGCCTGTTTGTTTTATATCAGGGCGTTCTTCGACCTTTTTCCTTAATACCGGTGGAGAATAGCTGGTCTAAATAGGGCAGAAAAAATCCAAAGTTTCCTGTATTCCTGCTGTGATGATAGCTATGGCGCCGAGTAAAGCTAAGCAGGCTTCCGATCGAACGTCCCGGGAAGAAATCGACATTATAGTGACCCAGCGTATTGAGGATTATACTCATCAGCGGCAAGGCGAGAAGAGATACCACGGAGAACGAATAAAACAACAACACAGTTGTCATTACGCTCCCTAGTAACAAAGCTTCTACAAAATGAAAGCTGTAGGTCGAATAAGCCGTTGGTGTTACCGATTTGTGGTGTTTGTAATGCACATGCCTGTACAACCATTTGGTGTGCAATAAGCGATGACACATATAGAAGTGAATCTCATTCCATAGAAACAGCGCGATGATCTCGATTGGAAGCTTCCACCATGTAACCGTCCAGGCCACATGAAGAACTCCATGATTCACCAGAAATGCAGTCAGAACCGAAATTAGACCAAACATCACTATGGACAGAAGGGAATACATAATTTCAATTTGAATCTGCTTCGGTTTGAGAGGCCGTTCATCGATCAACTGACCTTCTGAAAGACGAGTCAGTCTATTGCCAATCCAAGCAGCACCAAAGTACAGGAAGGTAAACCCGACAAGCGTCAAAACGAATACGCCCAAATAATGAATCTCCATAATCATCCCCCCTTCCTAATTATAGTTTCTACTTCTAGCGGATTCCATCAAATATTATTTCCCACCTGCAGGGGTAAGGTCAGTTATACTCGTCTAATAAGAGAGAGGGGGGCGACCATCATTGGCGAACAGCAAAATATAGAGCGCGTGCTCGCCGGTGATGCCGATGCATTCCGGACGATCATTGAATCGCATCACCCCTACTTGTACCGGGTTGCCTTATCTGTTCTGCATCATCCCAAGGATGCCGAAGATGCCGTGCAGGAAGCTTTTCTAAAAATTTATTTCTCGCTTGCCCAGTACCAAGGACATGGCTTCAAAACATGGATGACCCGTATAACCGTCAACACCGCCATCGATCACAAGCGCAAGCTGGGCAGAAGGCATGAGACGGAAACACTTGTATCGACGGCCAGTGAACATGATCTGGATCAGATCGATCAGCATGATCTTGTACATGCTGCTGCGTCCGAATCGGTCGAGGACGCGCTGCTGCGCAAAGAACGCGCTCACTTAATCGCGCGTTATATCAATGAGATTCCGGATAATTACCGACAAGTTGTAAAGGCCTTCTATATCGATGAAAAATCTCAATTACAGATCGCCGCTGAACAGGGTGCCGCCCTGAAAACAATAGAATCAAAGCTGTATCGAGCCAGACATTGGATGAAGAAGCATTGGAAGGAGGAGGATTTCCGATGAATCATGCTACAGGTGAGCAATGGCAGCATTATGCGGAGGGTAAGCTGGAAGCTGCCCAGCGCGAAGAGCTTGAAGCACACTTATACGAATGTGAGATATGCCTGAATTTATATAGTGTAATCATTGAAGCAAGCCTGAGCAGCCCTAATGAACAAATGAGGGAGGA
>JARBUQ010000374.1 GCA_029239545.1 Paenibacillus sp. | reverse complement strand
GTGACCATTGCCATTGAGCTAACGCTGATTAATAAAGCAAGCAGTAATACGGACGTTCTTTTGAACAGCTTCACTTGTGCGCCTCCTATCTCTCAATTAGTCCATACTCCCGATAAAGAAAGTTGAATATGCCCGTTCCCGCTCCTGATTTCTGACTATGATCGTATACCAGCCTACATCAGGGAAGGTGACCTTATATTGGTTGTTGAGCAGTTGATTGTAAGTGATTTTGCTAGCGATATTTTTCATGATACCTTCACGATAGAGCCCTTCCTGATAGAACACATCAAAGGTTCCCCATTCATTAATCCGTTCCTCCCCATTAACTTCCATCACGTTGTAATTGAGAATTTGGAAGGTTAACTGGTTCGTGTCGAACAGGGCGATTTCTCCGATTGATGGTGCTATAAGAATATTGTTGGCAAAAATAAGCATGCCGTCCTGATCCATAACAATGACTTTCTGTTGGGTCACAGCAACATTTCCGGCTTGGTCAACGGCTGTATAAGTTACGGTTTGACTCTCTACTTTCGTTAAATCTAGCCCACTGATCGACACCGTGATCTGATCTGCTGCCGATAAATTATCGGTAACCGAGTAACCGCCAAGATCAACGCGGAAGTCGAAATCAGGCTTGTTCTTCGCAATACCTACAACAGCTGCATTCAGCTTGATCTCCGGCGGCGTGTTATCCAGCCCTTTAATCGTTACGGGGATTTTGTTCACATTGCCCAGCAGATCAGATATCGCAATCTTGGTTGTTCCTTCGGAGGCAAATATCCTCGAGTAGGTGAAAGCACCGTCCGGTCCGCTAATCGAATTGGTATATTCGCCATTCTCCTGAATCGCCGTAACACCTGAGAATACTTTATTGTCGGAAGCCGTCTGACCGCTCAGCGTAACCTTTACCTTGCCCTTGGCGTATTGCTGGCCATTAATTGTAACGATGCGCTCTGACGGAATAGGCTCACCTGCATCATCCACATACGTATACACAATGTCTGCGGCCTGAGGAGGCTGTGACTGGATGTTGGTTACCGTTTCCTCTATGATGACAACATTGCCAATTGCGTCCGACACCTTGAAGCTCACTGTGCCATTCTCCCTCACCGTCTTACTCAGCCTATCCGCTCCTTCTGGCAATACAATCGGTGTGGTATACCCCGGTTCGTTCTCCACAATCAGAGTTACACCCGATGAGACAAGCACATTGTTGTCAGCATCCCGAATTGTACCAAAGGTCTGGCTATCGTTCTCGCCGTAAGCATAAGAGCGTACGATCCTGACTCTTGGTGTTTCACGTTCAATATTAGTAACAGTCGCAGTTGCTGTGCCGGTATTCCCAGCCTCATCCTTGAACTTGAATTCAAAGCTTCCGTTCTCTTCAAAGCTATAAACGCCGCGGCCATTGTTGTTCGTGATCACGACCGGCTCGGATGTGTTGAGCTTGACGGATACGTTCCCCGTGGTCGCTTCCGTAACCAAATACTCAATCGTACCCTCCGGCACCGTGCCATCCACATTGTCAACTACGATGTATAAAGTAGCTTTGCGGCTCGGATCCGCAGTGTCGGTCAGGTCGAAGGAATAATAGCCATTCTTCTTCACATTGAACTTGTTGCCTGTGCGTACTATAGGACCCTCAGGATTGGCTGCTGATGCCACCACTTTGATTCCAAGCGGCGGAGCTATATTAATATCCACACCGACATCCGGATTAACCGGTCTTGTCGTGCTTAAGCTGGCCAAGGCGTAAACAGGCTCCTCCGAGTAGCCGCCGGACAGCTTGAGCGCCCTTGGCTCCCCTATGACGCCGAACGGCGTCCTCACCTTGAACTGGATACGCAGGTCCTCCGCAATGTTAGTAGGAACCTTCACCGCTACGAAGTTCGTGTAAGGCTTCCATGTCACCCAGCTCAAACCATTATCCGGAGAAACAGAGTAATCGTAGCCTTCTTTATCGATCGACTCCAGACTGAGCTCGACAATAGCCGTATATCCATCCTCTTGATCCCCATACAGGTATATAAGGTTGGATGCCATCGGAGCAGGTGGTGCATTCTCTCCGCCTGTCTTAGTGATTTTGAATGAACCTGTTGTTGGTTGGATAATTGTGTTGCCGGCACCGTCCTGGGCCAGAACATAGAGTCGGTAATCCACTACTTCTCCGACCGCTAAGGCCGTATTATCAATCTTAACTACTCCCGATTCCGGAATATTCGTCCAGCCAGCAGAGCTTTCGTCAGGAGCAGGCAATGTATGGTCCAGCCACTGATATTGCTTTTTTGTCAAAATGCTGCTGCTCAGCTCAGGCGGCGCTGTTACCGTAATCGTTACGGACTGCTCACGCTGTGGGTAGGAAACCCCATTGCTGCTGAAAGTAACCTTTGGTGGAAAATTATCGAAAAAGTACGCCTTGGAGAAGTAATAGTATCGATCGTGTCCAGCCTCATTCACCTTGACCTTGATGTGTACGTACTGAATGCCGTCCTTGCTTGAATCAATCGGGATCAAATAGCTGTATTTTTCGTTGTCGTTATGAAAAGCTGTCATTATCGTGTAAGCACTGTTCTCGTCTGGACGCATCGAGCTGGTGCTAAGTGAATAGGACACGTAAGGTGCATAGGTCGCGTCAGTCACCGTCCCATAAGTAGCGTAAGTAACGGAGTTTACCGTTTGCGGACCAATCCCGCTAATTGCAAAAACCACATCATGGCTCTTAACATAGCTTGGATTGGCCAGAGTTACGAACTCACCGGGAACCTGAACCGTGGAATCAATTGTAACAGGTGCAGCGGACTTGGTTGTTCGCGTATTGCCAGCTTCATCAGTTGCCTTCACATACAAATCGTACTGTCCATCCTCTATTACTTTATTAAGTGTTGACAAGGTAGCTTGATCGCCCGAAAGGGTCGCCTCTCTCCAGTCAAGCTCATTGATCTCGGCTCCTGTTTTGACCCATTGGTAAAGTACCGTCTGCACACCGCTGTGGGCTTCCGTTACAGTTACAGGTATACTGGCAACTGCCGTATTGGAACCATTTGCAGCTTCCATCGTAATGGCCGGAGCCCTGTTATCGTACTTGATGCTGCCTACTTGGTAGGACCAGTTGGAATCCTCCTTCTTGAAGTCGGTTATTGGCCAAATCGATGTATCGCCATATTGACCGACTGCAAGCATGGCTTTGTTGTTCGCATATACAATCTTGTCTGACTCTGAGCCAGCAGCTTCTGATTTCCAAATGTTGTATTGAACAGGGTTGTTCGTCACATAATTTTTCATCTTTTCGTACTGCATCAGCTCTCTGGCCGAATCCCAGGACATATCCGCTGTCCATGTATGCAGATACCATACACCGCTATCCGCATCCGTAAGGGCTTCAGCCGGGGGAGCAATCAGGTTCGTTTTGTTGTTCACTACTTTTAGATTCACATCCTGGTATTCTCCTGGGTAGAGCTCCTCACCAGGTTGTTTGGCAGACAAGGAGTACCGTTTGATAGCCGCATAATGATCTCCTGCCACTAATGAGAACGGATCCTCGCTTGTCTTGCTCCACATATAATAGACAAGCCCTACCGCAGGAGAGGCCGCACCCGTCTGGTTGGAAGGGCGATAAATACCTTTGCTCGGTTTGTATGTAAGTCTGTCGTCTACTATCGGATCAAGTGCAGGCACTAGCAATTGCGGATCGTTAGCATCAATCGTCATCTTCCCATTCTTCTTATAGAGAAGGTCGCTGGCACCATCGGATTCATAACGGAAACCGATTATTGGTTTTGTATTGTCAATCGAGAGCTGTGCCCAGTCAATCTTGGAATTTACGTTGGATTGATCTCCATCTGTATGTATGCCTTCGAAGTTCGCAGGCTGAATGAGCAGGTTGCCGGCATAATCTTGAATCACATTCTTATCGGAATCAGCAGGCAGCTTGTTGTCATGAGATAAGGAAATGGCTTTTAATAATGGAACCTCGATCGCTGCACCTGCTGTGATCGGCAATCTGAATACCCAGTTGGCAGTACCTGAGCCTGAATGGTAGTAAGCCTTCATTCCATTGTTGAAGAGAAGGAAGGTCTTGGCCATAGCAGCTTCCTCGGTCACGTTCCCTCCCCAATAATCCCTGTTTACCACTGCCTCTTCCGTCATCTGCAGTGTAAAATCAACGCTATCGAGTTTGTTCAAGGTTACCCCTGTAAGGATCTCCGGCTGTATCCCGTTGCCTACCTTCGTATATTTGGGAGCCACGGCATCCACAATGACCCGGTAGCCACCTTTGGTATAATCGAACGGGTTTGCGATTTTTTTATTGTTCTCACGCAAGTATTCGTTGCTGTCTGATAAGGCTGGCTTCTGAAAATTAATTGTGGCCATGTTTCCTGCAGCATCTGCAAATTTCGCCGCTTTGAACTTTTCCTCTAAGGTCTGATTCATAGGCTCAGCATCGGTTGTAGTCCCTGTAATTTTGACAGGTACTGGATTATTACCGCTTTGGTGATATTTGACCCCATTGTATTTGTACTCAACATGATTGAACAACGAAGTTAGATTATTCTCGTTATACGTTTGGTTTTCCAGGTATTGCTGCTGTCCAGCGGCAGGCAGTCCCGTCCCGCCTGGATTGATGAACAGCGGATGTCGGAGGAATGGATCGCTGATTTGTTTAAACACCGCTGTTGGCATAACCGGCTCACTGAATTTATAGTCAAGAGTTACATGTTCATTTTGTTTCACGTACAGCTCACGTTGATTTATAGTTGTATTCTGTCTTTCCGCTCCATTACCTGTGAACGTGTAACCGGTCATTTCGGGACGTTCTTTGTCTTCGAATTTGATGTAAACTCCCTTTGCCCCCATAGGAGACTCACCATCTTCAAATATTCTTCTTCCACCTTTTATATGAATTTCAATTTTTGAACTATCAGTAAATGTAATCGATCCCTTGCCATCCGTTAGAGTGTGGTCGTCAGCCAAATCATTATATTTTCTTACACCATCTACAAAGATTTCAAAAGAGCTATATCTCTCCCAATCACCTGGCCATATTCCACCTGATCTATAGTAAAGCTCATCATATCCAAACAGCATCTTTGCATGACCGCTTTGTCCCATCGCCTTTAATGTAGGGTTCGCAGCAACATCGATCTCGAATTCTACCTTTCCATTCAGTTCTTCCCCTGGTTGCGCCTCCACCCC